>JBQCFV010000177.1:0-4067 GCA_051958695.1 Chitinophaga sp.
CTCGCCGTTGTCTAATGTGATGGATGCCGTTCCGAATTTTATAACGAGAATGGGTTTTGTCGAATTTTTCATGCCGCCATAAAAATATTCAAATGGAACGGGTTCTGCAAGCGGCAGGCGGAAGGCTATGCCAATTGGGGATGTTCGCGGTCGATGCTGTCGAGGAAAACGGACATGGTTTTGAGGTCGAATTGCGGCAGGGCGAACTCGTCCACGCTCACCATCCCGCTTTTCAGTTTTTCAAAAAGCCGGAACTGGTACAGCTTCGGCAGGCGGGGGCCGCCGCTGAAGGCTTTCCTGATCCGTTCCATGACCACGCGCCCGTCGGTAACGCTCAGGTAATCGATGAAACATAACGGGCCCCTGGGTGTGAAGTATACTAGTCTGGATGTCATGATCGTGGTTTTTCAATTAAGTAGGAAGGAGAAGGTAGCACATTTGTGTGAGAAACTGCGATGCGTTAACATTACTTTAGGGTTATTAACAAAAACGTTCGATTGCAGGGGGCTGTTAACCCAAATTCCCTGACGAAGGACGTACCGGGCCGTACGACGAATCGCCAACGACAGGCGCGCGGATGCCTATGCCCGGTTTTTCCCGCTGCCACCCCGGTAACTGACCCGTACCCCGGCCCGGCAGCGGTTTCCGGCTTATGGAAACGTTTGCATAATTCCGGCATTTGCCGTACCTTATCCGCTCAACTGATACGAACGGAATATGCAATTAAAGACAATCGGCATGCTCGCGACGGCCCTGGCGGCGGCGCTTTGCACGCAGGCGCAGCAGCAGGCCCGGCTCAACACGGGCTGGGAATTTCTCCGCTCCGACCTCGGCGGCATCTGGGAAGCCGTGCGCCCCGTGGGCAAAGGCAATCCCGAAGCCTCGCCCATCTGGAAAAAAGTGACGCTCCCGCATTGCGTGAACGCTTCGGACGCGGTGGACCCGGACGTGAATTATTACGAAGGCCCGGCCTGGTACCGCACCCGGCTGAAGATCGACAATCCCTACGCCAATGGCAGGACCCTGCTGCATTTCGAAGGCGCGGGCCAGAAAACGGAGGTCTATATTTATACCACCAAAGTAGCCTCGCATGTAGGCGGGTACGACGAATGGACGGCCGATATCACCGACGCGGTGGCCGCCTTCCGCCAAAGCCCGCAGTTTAAAGGCGAAATTCCCCTGTCCATCCGGACGGACAATAGCCGCGACCTGGAAATGATCCCTTCCGATCTTTCGGACTTCAACGTATACGGCGGCATTTACCGCTATCTCAACCTGGTGTACACCCCCGCCGTCTATTTTTCTGACGTCAGACTGCAATCGAATGCAAGTAACGGGGAAGTACATATTTCTACTGCCACCAACGTACCCGCCGCCGGCGCGATATACAAAGCGGTGATCAAAGACGCCGAAGGAAAGCTGCTGCAGGAAACCTCCGGCAGCGGGACGGACATGACGCTGAAAGTAAGGAAACCGCGTCTCTGGCAAACCACCGACCCGGTGCTGTATACGGTGGAAGTAAGCGTAACGGCTAACGGTCAGACCTACACGAAAACGCAAAAGACCGGTTTCCGCAGCTTCGAATTTAAACAGAAAGGCCCCTTTTATCTCAACGGCAAACGCCTGCTGCTGCGCGGCACGCACCGGCATGAAGACCATGCGGGCGTTGGCGCGGCCATGACGGAAGACATGATGCGGCAGGAAATGGTACTGATGAAAGAAATGGGCGTCAACTTCATCCGGCTGGGGCATTACCAGCAATCGCGCATCATCCTCAACCTCTGCGACAGCCTGGGCATACTGGTATGGGAAGAAATTCCCTGGTGCCGCGGCGGGCTTGGCGGCGAAACGTACAAAGCGCAGGCGCGCCGGATGCTCACGAACATGATCGGCCAGCATTATAATCATCCTTCGGTGATCATCTGGGGGCTGGGCAATGAAAACGACTGGCCCGGCGACTTCCCCGAATTTGACAAGGAAAAGATCCGCGCGTTCATGAAAGAGCTGAACGATCTTTCCCACCGGCTGGACCCTTCGCGTAAAACGGCCATCCGCCGCTGCGATTTCTGCAAAGACATCGTGGACGTGTATTCGCCTTCCATCTGGGCCGGCTGGTACCGCGGCATTTACACGGAATACAAAAAGATATCCGAGGACGAGTTCAATAAGGTCGATCACTTCCTGCACGTGGAATGGGGCGGCGACAGCCATGCCGGCCGCCATTCCGAAAACCCGGACAATGCGCTGCGCAAGGTGCGCACCGGCACCGGCGGCGACGAACGTGCGGGCGACGCATCCCTGTACGGCGGCGCGGCACGCGTGTCCAAAGACGGGGACTGGAGCGAGAGCTATATCTGCAACCTGATGGACTGGCACCTGAAAGAGCAGGAGACGATGCCCTGGCTGACCGGCACCGCGCAATGGGTGTTCAAGGATTTCAGCACGCCCATCAGGCCGGAGAACCCCGTGCCGTACGTGAACCAGAAAGGTCTTGTAGAAAGGGACCTTGCGAAAAAAGAAGCGTATTACGTGTTCCAGTCGTATTGGGCGGAAAAGCCGATGGCGCACATCTACGGCCATTCCTGGCCCGTGCGCTGGGGTGAGGAAGGAGAGGAGAAGATGGTGAAAGTGTATTCCAACTGCGACGAAGCCGAGCTGTTCGTGAATGGTAAAAGCGCGGGCAAAAAGAAACGCAACAGCGCGGACTATCCCGCCGCCGGTCTTCACTGGACGGTGCCTTTCGCAAAAGGCGCCAACGACATAAAAGTAGTGGCGAAGAAAGGAAAGACCGTGGTGGAAGACGCTATTTCTTTCCGGTACCAGACGGAGAAATGGAGCAAACCCGCGCAGATGACGCTCAGCAAGATCAGCGAAGAGAACGGCATCGCGACGATAGAAGTAAAAATGTACGACGCCGATAAAGTAAGCTGTCTTGATGCAACGAACTTCGTGCGTTTCTCGCTCGCCGGCGACGGCAGGCTGATAGATAATCTCGGCACTTCGTCCGGCTCGCGTTATGTGCAGCTATACAACGGCCGCGCCATCATCAGGGTAGACCTGCGTAATGGAAAAAGCGTGGCGGCGGTGGCTTCCGAAGGGATCCCCACGGCAACGCTTGTTTTATAAGCGGCAGCCTGAAATAATAAAGCGGGGGCGTACCGGAATGGGTACGCCCCCGCTTTTACGTTTATCCGCGTTGTTTTTTCCCGGAGATCATCAGCACAACGCCCACCACCGCGATAATACCGCCGGCGTAGGTGGGCCAGCCTATACATTTGTTCTCTTTTTTGTTGATCTCAACCGGGCCCACGTCCAGCACTTCTTTTTCGGTCGTAACGGAAAAGCCCCTGATCAGCACCATAGCGATGCCGACCACGATCAGGATAATGCCGAGTGTTTTCATATGCGCAAGTTTACCCGTTCAGCGGCAATTAACATGCCACCGGCATTTCGCCGGGAATTGTGGAGAACCTGCCCGAAAGCGGGAATTACGGCCTGATGAGGCGCTTGTGATCGGAGCTGATGATCTGGTAAGTGCGCGGCGTGATGCCTTCGTTTTTTTTGAAGACCCTGATAAAATAGTTCACGTCCGAAAACCCGCACATGTCGCTCACGCGGCTCACGCTATGGCTGGTTTGGCTAAGCAGCTGCTTGGCGAGGCTCACCCTTTCGCGGTTGATAAATTCCAGCGGGGTGATGCCGAACTGCTCGCGGAACCATTTGAAGAAGATGTTGCGGCTGAGATAGGCCTGTTTGCTGAGCGTGTCTACCGCGATCTTTTCGGTGAGGTGCTCGCGGATGTAATGCAGCACAAAGTGCTGCCGGCTATGATTGTTGCTGATGCGGGCCTCGGAGCTTACCTGCTGCAGGTGCTGGCCCTGCATGAGGCGGATGAGCAGCTCTTTCAGGTTGAGATCGGCGAAAATGTTCTTGGTGGTATCGCCGCTGCTGCAAATGCGGATGAGCTTGTTGATCAGGCCGGATATCTCGTCGTCGTTCTCGAAGTGATAGGTATTGAACTGGAGCTTCCAGTCGCTATGCTCGTCCGCGCTCTGGTAATAGTTGTT
>JBQCFV010000178.1:0-3329 GCA_051958695.1 Chitinophaga sp.
TGTTTGTCCTTCAGCACGATGCTTGTTTCCCGCTCGTCTTCCCGCGAGGTGCCGGTACCCGGTTTGAACGTGTAATAAGTGCCCTGTACGCCGAAATGCAGGGTGTTGCTGGCGTTGATGTAATAGGTGAAAGCCGGTTTCACGCCGTAGTTGATGATGTTCGACGTCCATTTGAATGCCTGCTTCACGGATTCTTCCTCGTCGGTCTTGAACTCAAGGCTGTAATCGTATTTTGTATAGTAGGTGGTGAGGTTGAGGAACAGGCGGCTGTTGAAGATGTGGTTCCAGCGGATGGATGCGGTATTGTTGCCCCAGTTCATATTGGCTTCGCTGCCAAAGCCGAACACGTCGCGGCCGAAATAGGTGCTCACGAACAGGTTGTTGTTTTTGTTGAGGTTGAAATTGACTTTCGCGGTGAGGTCGTAGAAATACAGCTTGGTGTCTTTCATATCGCCTTTGAGAAACGGTTTCATGAGCACGTCCATATATGAACGGCGCGCCGCTACGATAAAGGAGGATTTGTCTTTTTGCAGCGGCCCTTCAGCGGCCAGCCGGCTGAAGATGTTGCCGATGCAGCCGGTAAGACCGAACTTTTGATTGTTGCCGTCTTTCATCCTGATATCCAGTACGGAAGCCGTTCTTCCCCCGTATTCGGCGGGGAACCCGCCTTTGATAAGGTTGATGTTCTTTACGGCGTCAGGGTTGAACACGGAGAAAAAACCGAGCATGTGGCTGGAATTGTACACGGGCGCTTCGTCCAGCAGGATGAGGTTTTCGTCCCCGTTACCGCCGCGCACGTTAAAGCTGGCCGCGCCTTCGCCCACGGTGTTTACGCCGGGAAGCGTCTGTATCGTGCGTATCACGTCCACCTCGCCCATGAGGGTAGGCAGCTTCCTGATCTCTGAAATGTCGAGCTTGTTCACGCTGGTGTTCAGCGTATTGATGTTCTTTTCCTGCTGCCGGCTGGTGATCACCACTTCGTTCAGCTGGCGGTCCGCTTTTTCCAGCCTGATGTCGCGCCGCTGGTTGGCGGTAAGGTCGATGCTGAACTGCTGGGCGGTGTAGCCGATGTAGGAAAACCGGATCTCGTGCGTTCCGGCGGGCAGCGTGAGTGAATAAAAGCCGTACTCGTTGGTGACGGTGCCGGTTGAAGTGCCGGGTTTGCCGATGGAGATCCCGATAAGGGACTCGCCGGACCGGGCGTCTTTCACGTAACCGCTGATGGTAAAACGTTGCTGTTGTGCCGGAGAACTGAATGCTGTCAGCATGAACAGGCAAAAGGGCATAAGCCGGTTTGCGATCCTTTTCATTTGGTTTTCAGGTTTTTGTATATTGAATGAGGGAACGAAGGGATGGTTTCCGCCGTTTTCCGAATGTATGACGTGCAAAATACGGGATACCCCTACGGGAAAGAAATAAATCGTTGGGCATAGGGGGGCGGGTCAACTGACGAACGTCATGTTTTATCCGGCGATTTCGGCGCAATTTTAATCAGTCCAGCACCTCGCAACGGAAACCGAGGCTGCTTACGAAGGCGACTACATGCTCTTCTTCCAGCTGCTGGCAGATAACGCGCAGCACCCTGTCGCAGTCCTCGAGGTCCAGCGTGCAGTCGGTGGCGGCAAACTGGCCTGAAACCGCGTCGATCACCCGGTTTTTGTCGTACAGTGTAGCAATATTGGTTTTGAAGATGCCGATCATGTGCCTGAATTGAATAATTTCACACAAAATTCGCACCCGCCGGCTAAACCGGCTTATACCAGGCGGATTATTTTTTATACTTAACGGATTATTATGCCATTCACGATCACCGACGATAACCGTTCCGTTCTTTACCACGACGAAACCGTATACCCCGAGGAAATGTTCATGAAACCGGAGCTGGTGGAGCAGCATCACCGGATGGATTTCAGCTTCGGCACCGCCGATATGAAGGAATTTTGTTTCGACGGCATTATGATGGGATTCGGCAGCGCCGCCGTGCACCAGCGGCTGCACATCGAAAGCAGCGAAACGCTGCGGCGCATCGGCATGCATTTTATGCTGCGCGGCGAAGTAACGGCGCATATCCGCGGTACGGTGGACAATCTTGTTACGTCCAGCCGGCAGCACAATATCGTGTACAGCCCCGGGTCGGACGAGCTGGTGCAGATAGAGCGGCAGACGGACCTGCAAATGTTCGGGCTGGGTTTCGTAAAGGAGAGGTTCGTGGAGCTGGCCGCCAACAACGGCGCCGTGCTGGACCGGTATGCGGAGAACGTGGCGAACGACCGTCCCGTGTTCCTGGCCCGCGGTTATCATATCACCCCGCGCATGATGCAGGTGATCGAGGACGTGCGCCACTGCCATTTTACCGGTGGCTCTAAAAGATTATTCCTGCAGTCGAAAGCTATCGAGCTGCTGGCATTGCAATGCGAGCAGATAGAATCCGAATCGAAACGTACACCGGAAACCAGCAAGATCTCGCGCACGGACGAAGAAAAGATCTACCACGCCCGCGACCTGCTGCTGGTGCATGCGCAGGAGCCGCTTTCATTGTCGGAGCTGGCGCGCAAGGCCGGTTTGAACGAATTTAAATTAAAGAACGGCTTCAAAAAGATTTTCGACAACACCGGGTTCGGCTACCTGAACGATTACCGGCTGGAGCAAAGCCGTGAACTGATCCGCCAGGGAGAACTTTCGTTCACCGACATCGCCGGCACGCTGGGATATTCTTCCCTCCAGCATTTCAGCAACGCGTTCAGACAGAAGTATGGAAAGAGCCCGAGGGAGATGAAGGGGTAGGAGATGGTCACGCCATAAAAAAAGCCGGCTGCAGGAAATCTCCGCAGCCGGCTTTTATATTAAATGAATTTTATCAGAGCTTCACCGTCGCTTTCTGGGCCATTTCAGCCTTTTTAGCGACTTCCTGCACCTTTTCCTTGTGCGCGTCCACCACGATGGTGTTGCGGTGCAATTCGGCCAGCGTAGGCGCGATTACGAGGGAAACGATGGACATCAGCTTGATGAGGATGTTCATGGACGGGCCGGAGGTGTCTTTGAAAGGATCGCCTACGGTATCGCCGGTTACGGATGCTTTATGCGGTTCTGATTTTTTGTAATAGATCTCGCCGTTGATCTCCACGCCTTTTTCAAAGGATTTTTTGGCATTGTCCCAGGCGCCGCCGGCATTGTTCTGGAACATGCCCATCAGTACGCCGCT
This sequence comes from Chitinophaga sp., assembly GCA_051958695.1. Taxonomy (GTDB): domain Bacteria; phylum Bacteroidota; class Bacteroidia; order Chitinophagales; family Chitinophagaceae; genus Chitinophaga. Next base: position 3,203 of record JBQCFV010000178.1, read on the forward strand.
CACGGTGGCGCCTGCGAGGAAACCGCCGAGCACTTCAGGGCCGAAAATAAAACCCATCAGGATGGGCGCCAGCAGCGCGATAGCGCCGGGCACCAGCATTTTTTTGATGGAAGCCTCGGTGGAAATG
>JBQCFV010000179.1:0-7535 GCA_051958695.1 Chitinophaga sp.
TGCTCGGTAACGGACAATGCGGACAAGGAGTGCCGGCAGATCGTGCGCCGCATCCAGCGCCGCGCGCCGGAAAGCCTGGTGGTGATCACCGGCTGCTACGCCCAGCTGAAACCTGCCGAGATCGCGGGCATACCTGGCGTAGACCTTGTGCTGGGCGCCGCCGAAAAATTCAATATCGCCGATCATATCCGCGAGCTGGCCAAAGGCGACAGCGCGAATATCTGCTCCTGCGATATCGAAGACGTCAACACTTTTCATACCTCCTGGTCGGTCAACGACCGTACCCGCACCTTCCTGAAAGTGCAGGACGGCTGCGACTACAACTGTTCCTTCTGCACCATCCCCATGGCGCGCGGCATTTCCCGCAGCGACAGCGTGGCGAACGTAGTGGCCAGCGCCCGCGAACTGGCGGCCGGCGGCGTGAAAGAGATCGTGCTCACCGGCGTGAACCTCGGCGATTTCGGGAAAGGCTTCGAAGGCGGCAAAAGACGCGAAGAGAGCTTCTTCGAACTGATACAGCAATTAGACGAAGTGGATGGCATCGAACGTTTTCGCATTTCCAGCATAGAGCCAAACCTGCTCAGCAACGAGATCATCGAATTTGTGGCGGGCAGCCGCCGTTTCATGCCGCATTTTCACATCCCGCTCCAAAGCGGCAGCAACGAAGTGCTGGCCCTGATGCGCCGCCGCTACCGCCGTGAGCTGTACGCCGAAAAGGTGGGCCTCATCAAACAGTTCATGCCGCATTGCAGCATCGGGGTAGACGTGATCGTGGGCTTCCCCTCCGAAAGCGACGCGCACTTCCGCGAAACGTACGATTTCCTGCACGAACTGGACGTGTCGTACCTGCACGTGTTCACCTATTCCGAAAGGGACAACACCCACGCCCTCGGCATACAGCCCGTGGTGCCGGTACAGGTAAGGCATGAGCGGAACAAGGCATTGCGCAACCTGAGCTATAAAAAGCTGCAATATTTTACCGAACGGCATACGGGGCAAACCCGCAAAGTGCTGTTTGAGCAGCATAACAAAAACGGGATGATGGAAGGTTATACGGATAACTACATCAAAGTAACGACGCCCTACCGGGAAGAATGGGGCAACCGCATAGTGGACTGGGACCTTCGATAGCGGCGGCTTTCAGGCGAATGCAAAAAAATTTTCAAAAAATTATTTGGCAGAATAAAAATAGTTTTTACCTTTGCAATCCCATCGAACGAAAAGCGTTCAAACACAATGGGAGCTTAGCTCAGCTGGTTCAGAGCATCTGCCTTACAAGCAGAGGGTCGACGGTTCGAATCCGCCAGCTCCCACAAACGGGAACGATACGATAAAAAGTGTTGTTCCCGTTTTTTTTATGGTTCAAAATCCGGTGACCGCACTATGCCCTCATCCCGGGCCGCAACAACGCGACGGTGTTCACAACAACATGCTCAATTATTTCGCATACGCGCAGGCGCAATACAGCGCCCACTTATGCGCAGATGCACCAGGTGTTCACCAATATCACGCATGGGTACACCGTGATCGGCGCATATTTTCCATGCAAAAGCGGAAGAGCTGAAAAATGCGGGCACGGTAAAGCAGGTTTGGGGCAATGCCATCAACATCCGCGATCTTCAACCCGAAACTTCCACCTCGTTTAATCTCGGCCTCACTTTTAATATCACCGCGGAAACGGAAATTTCCGTCAACGGTTTTTATCACAACATCCGCAACCTTATCAATACCGAACAGTTCGGCATTATGAACAACGGCCAGCAGCTATTTTCTTACATCAATATCAACAGCGTACGAAACCACCTCACCAACTACCTCATGCCTTCGCAACCGGGCCGCGTATGGATGGCCGGCCTGGAATGGCGGTCCGGAAACGAGCCGCTACGGCCCCTGAAAAAAATTTCTGGCGGTTGATTGGTTTTGATCTTTTTGTCTATATATTTGCAGCCTCTTACAGCAGCAACGGGAGCTTAGCTCAGCTGGTTCAGAGCATCTGCCTTACAAGCAGAGGGTCGACGGTTCGAATCCGCCAGCTCCCACAAAAGAGACGCTATCATTGGCGTCTCTTTTTTTTTCCTCAAAACAAAAAGCGGCTGCGCCGCAGAACGACACAACCGCTTCCATATTTCACATACACTTATTTCGAACCATTCTCCTTCGGCGGCGCCTTGAATATCTTCGTCACCGCTTTGCGGATCTTGTTGATATTGCGCAGCTGTTCCTGGATGGGCATCAGCGTGATGTCGCCTTCCTGGATGCCCGGCTCGCTGTTCTCGGCCGTGCGTTGTTCGGGATATACGAGCAAGAGATTATTTTCTTTAAAATGCCGTTGCAGCCGTTGCGGCATACCGTCCAGGTAAGCCTGGTAAGAAAGCGTGCCTTTGCGGGCGGACACGGCCACTACCAGGTCGTCCCTCGAGATATCGCGCGCCAGCACGAGGAAGTCTTCCGGGTTTTCAAGATGTCTGAACGTCAGTTCCACACTGGTTTTGCTTTCGGTGATGAACCGCTGTACGCCCTGCTGCGACTGCTTGTCGCCGTATACCATGATCCGCGCGCCGGCCTGTTTCGCCAGCAGGATGATCTTTTGCAGGTAATGCGCGAAACCCAACTCGTACTCGGTGTTGCGCGGCAGGATGAGCACCAGCTTTTTGGTCGTGCTGAGCGGGTGGCTGAAATCGCAGACGTAAATGGTTTCCCATACGCTTTGCAATACGTTCTCGGTGGTGCTGCCGAAAAACGAGCCGATGAGACGGTCGGTGGCGCTGGTTTTGTCGCTCCAGCCGAGGATCACGTCGGATATGAGCAGCTCTTTCACCGCGCGCGAAATACCGTCGGTCACGTTGAGATCCACACGCGTCACCACCTGCACTTTGCTTTCGGAAGCGGCGGCGTGTATCACTACTTTTTCCATCATCTTGTTGGCGGCGTAGATCTTTTCACGCGCCTCATCATCGTCCTGCACCACTACCATCGGGTATACGGGCGCGCCGTTGCCGGGGTCTTTCACCATCAATGCAAAATCGATCAGCGGCTCCATCTGTTCAGGCCGCGCGACGGGTATCAGGAAACGTTCGGGGCCGCCGGGGATTTCCGGCTTTTTGTCCGATTGCAGGATGGCCATTTTGCGGCCGGCGCTTTCCGTTACGAAAGAACCCACCATGCAGGTAATAAGTATGAGTATGATGGTGCCGTTCAGCACGTTCTCGTCGATGATGCCCATGTTGTAACCGATCAGCACGACCGCGATGGTGGCCGCCGCATGCGCGCCGCTGAGACCAAAGATCACGTTGCGCTGCGTGGCGGTGTAGCCGAAGGAAAGTTGCGTAAAGAATGCCGCGAGCCATTTGCTGCCCAGCGCCATTGCCGTGAGCGAACCGGCGATAATAAGGGCTTCCGGGCCTTTGAGCAGCACTTTCAGGTCCACGATCATGCCTACGGAAATGAGGAAGAACGGGATAAAAAGCGCATTGCCGACGAACTCGATACGGCTCATCAGCGGCGAGGTATGCGGTATCAGCTGGTTGAGCGCCAGCCCTGCAAGGAACGCGCCGATGATCGCTTCCACCCCGGCCAGCTCGGCCAGGAAGGCCGCGAGGAATACCAGCGCCATCACGAAAATGAAGTGCGTGGTCTTATCGTCCTTTATCTTTTTGAAAAACCAGCGGCCGACGAAAGGGAAAGCCCAAAGCACGATAAAGGCAAATACGGCGATGGAAATGCCCAGCCGCAGCCAGAAAGCGGTATTGAGGTTGCCCGCTTCCGCGCCGGTGATAACGGCTAGAATGAGCAGCACGGCCGTATCGGTAATGATGGTACCGCCTACGGCCACGGTAACCGCCTCGTCTTTGGAAATGCCCAGCCTGCTGGCCAGCGGGTAAGCCACGAGCGTATGCGTGGCGAACATGCTGGAGATGAGCAGCGAGGCCATCAGGTTAAAATGAAGGAAGTAGGTGCAAAGCACATACCCGAGCACAAGCGGGATAAAGAATGTGAACGCGCCGAATACGAGGCTGCGGTGGCGGTTCTTGCGGAACTCGGTCATGTCCAGCTCCAGCCCCGCGAGGAACATGATATACAGCAAACCCGCGTTACCGAACAGGTCGATGCTGCCTTTTTCTATGATCTTGAACCCATGATCGCCAATGGCCATGCCTGCCAGTATCAGCCCGATAATGCTCGGTATCCTGAATTTCCGGAGCACGATCGGCGCCAGCAGGATAATGAACAATACCAGCGAAAAAATCGGTACCGGGTCTTTCAGCGGCAGGCTGAAGTGATTGAATACATCCAAACCTTTCATCTACTAAATTTTATCTTTTGCAACATGAACATCGGGGTCCATCCGCCGTTAATTTACAACCATTCCTTCAAAACGGCGGGCATCCGCAAAAAAATGTAACTTTGCGGAAATGTTCAGCGTTATCATGAATCATACGGAAACAGGCGGCTCCGTCCGGGAAAAGGAAGAAGTGCTGGTGGAAACGGCAGAGCAGTTCCCCTTTTCCATCATCGTCTGGAATGATGATTTTAATACCTTCGACTGGGTGATCCAGTCGCTGATAGAAGTATGCGGCCATACGCCGGAACAGGCGGAGCAATGCGCCCTTATCATCCATTACAACGGCAAATACGCCGTCAAGAACGGCCCGTTCGACGATCTCAAACCCATGTGCGAAGCCCTGCTGGACAGGGGCATCAGCGCCACCCTCGAAGAAACAGTCGCATCATAAATGCCCCTTTTTTACCTTCCGGACGACGAACTGGTTTTCCCGCCATTGTCGCTGGCGGAGCCCGACGGGCTGCTGGCCGCCGGTGGCGATCTTAGTATGGAACGGCTGCTGCTGGCCTACCGCTCCGGCATTTTTCCCTGGTACAACCGCAAGCCTATTCTCTGGTGGGCGCCCGACCCGCGGTTCGTGCTTTTCCCCCCCGAGCTGAAAGTATCCCGGAGCATGAAACAGGTGTTGAAAAAAGGGAATTTCCGTATCACTTACAACCAGGCTTTCCCCGAGGTCATTAACAATTGCCGCAGTATCCCGCGCGACGGGCAGGACGGTACCTGGATCACACGGGATATGATAGAAGCCTATACCCGGCTACATCTTGCGGGCTACGCCCTGTCTGTTGAATGTTGGGAAAATGACTTGCTGGTTGGCGGGCTTTACGGCGTGAAGATCGGCCGGTGCTTTTTCGGAGAAAGCATGTTCGCCAAAACGAGCAATGCTTCCAAAGCGGCGTTCATCACTTTTGTGCAGGCGCATGCAGGCGAACTGGAGGTGATCGACTGCCAGGTACATACGCATCACCTGGCCTCGCTCGGGGCGAGGTTTATCAGCCGCGTCGCTTTTGTGGATATGGTGCAGCGTTTCGCTTTGTAGTTTTTTGAATGAATTTTTCGCCCATTACTAAGTCTCCTCAGGCATGCATCTAATGCCTTTGTATGCGCCGCAGCCCGCTTCAATGATGGTAACGCGGCTTTTATAGTTTTGGGGGGATGAATTCTCTAACCCCTACTTCTTCCTTTTTATATAAGTCCCCTCAAACATACACCTGATGCCCCGGTACGCGCCGCAACCCGTTTCCGTGATGGTAACGCGGCTGCCGGTGAATTTAAATTCGATGCTGCAGGACGATTGTTTGTCGCGGAACTGACCGGTGGTGGCGGAAGTGAAACGGCCCGTACCGTCCAGCTCACCGATGCATTCGCCTTTGTTTTTGGAAATATGTATGAAAAAAAGAAATTCTTTCGGCGTTTCGCCATCGCGGACAGATACAATGTTGTTGGCCCCGGACGTGTAGTTGGCGGAAAATTTATGCTTGCGCGGAAGCGTGTCGATCGGGTTATAGATCCCGCCCACCGGTTCGGTGGAATTGGTGAGGATAAGCGCCAGGCTGCCATCCGCTTCGGCGGCATAGATGTCTTCCCGGTCGCTGCGGGACGGAAGCTCCGTGGTCACTTTGATACCGAGCCTCCTGTCGATGCTGAACCCCATGCGTTTGCCGCGCTGGTTGCGGGCTACAAGATGACGGCCGAGGAACTCCCCGTTCTTGTTGTACAATACCATCCAGGCGGCGGCGCCCGATTTTGCGCTTCCTTCCACCAGCACGATGTCGAACGGCTTATCCGAAGGCCGGATAACGCCCAGCGGGAAATACTTCGGCTTTTCGGCGGCGGTAAACACGCCTTTTGCCAGCGTATCCGGGAAAAACTGCTTCACCACTTTGGCTTTCAGCGCCGTGCTGTCCGGCTGGCGGCGGCTGAGGGAATCGGCGTTCCAGTAAAACGTAAGTTCCGCCGCAGGGAAAAGCCGCTGGAAATCCTGGTAGGTCAATGCCTGATCTTCATCGCCCGTTTCCTGCTCAGGCTTTGATTTACAAGCCGTCATAAAGATGATCGCCAATGCCGGTAGGAGGATTCTAATCATATCTTCTTGTAATTGAATGAAAAGGTAATTATAATTTGATATATCTCACACTTATTTCAAATTCCGGAAATTATTATTTAGATTTGTCTAAATTATATTTTAGAGACTATGAATTTGACGGTAGCGGAAGAGAATTACATCAAAAGCATTTACAAGCTGCAGGACGGCCAGGCCGTGGTGAGCACCAACGCCATCGCGTACGAGCTGGCCACTAAACCGGCCTCGGTGACTGACATGGCGAAGAAGCTGAAGGAAAAGAAGCTGATCGATTACGAAAAATACCAGGGTATCAGCCTCACTGCCGAAGGCAAACGCATGGCCCTGCAGATCGTGCGCAGGCACCGGCTTTGGGAATGTTTCCTGGTGGAAAAGCTGTCGTTCAGCTGGGACGAGGTGCATGAGATCGCCGAAGAGCTGGAGCATGTGCGCAGTGAAAAGCTCATCAACCGTCTCAGCGAATTTCTCGGCAATCCCACCACCGACCCGCACGGCGATCCTATTCCGGACGCGCAGGGCAAGTTCAGCAAAGCAAAACAGCTCGTCTCTCTTGACAAAGCTACCGCCCGCCGGCTGGAAGTGGCCGGTGTGGCCGATCAGAGCTCGGCACTGCTGGAATTTCTCAACGCCAAGGGCATCCGGCTGGGCACGCAGATAGACGTGATAGAAAGATATGAATTTGATAACTCCGTTGAGATCAAGATACGCAACCAGCCCGCTTTCACCATCAGCGAGCAGGTTTCAAAAAACATCATGGTGAAAATATTGTAAGCAGGCAATGAAACTACAGGACCACGCCGCATCGTTGAGCGAAGTAAATCAAAGCGTAGACACCACCGTTGTACATAAATCCGGCTGGCGCAAAGTGCTGGCCTTTTTCGGTCCCGCCTACCTGGTAAGCGTAGGTTACATGGACCCCGGCAACTGGGCCACCGACCTGGCCGGCGGCAGCAAATACGGCTACACCCTGTTATGGGTGCTGCTCATGAGCAACCTGATGGCGCTGCTGCTGCAAAGCCTCAGCGCGAGGCTGGGCATCGTGCGCGGGCGCGACCTCGCGCAGGCCAACCGCGAAACCTATCCCGCCCCGGTGAACTTTGTCCTCTACAT
>JBQCFV010000180.1:0-16574 GCA_051958695.1 Chitinophaga sp.
GACCGTAAGGCTGGAATCTGCCGCCATTGGGAGTTTGGAGCAATTTATCAATGAAGACTTTGAACGAACGGTGGAGGTGATCGCCAGCTGCCAGGGCCGTGTGGTCATTACCGGCATCGGCAAAAGCGCTATCGTGGCCCAAAAGATAGTGGCTACTCTCAATTCTACAGGTACACCTGCTTTATTTATGCACGCTGCGGACGCTATTCACGGCGACCTGGGGATGATCACCCGGGACGATGTGGTGGTCTGCCTGTCCAAAAGCGGGGAGTCGCCGGAGATAAAAGTGCTGGTGCCGCTGGTGCGCGACCGGGGAAACATCCTGGTGGCGATCGTCGGGAAGCTGGATTCATACCTGGCGCAATCGGCACATTTTGTGCTGAATACATATGTGACCCAGGAGGCCTGCCCCAATAACCTGGCCCCAACGTCGAGCACTACCGCGCAGATGGTGATGGGCGACGCCCTGGCAGTATGCCTGATCGAAATGAAAGGCTTTACCGCGGAAGACTTCGCCAAGTTCCACCCCGGCGGCACTTTGGGGAAAAAGCTCTACCTCCGGGTAAGCGACCTCAGCCGCCTGCACGAAGCGCCGAAAGTAAAGCCGGACAGCGGCCTGCGCGAAGTGATCGTCGAGATCTCGTCCAAAATGCTGGGCGTTACCGGCGTGGTGGACGAAGATGGCCGCCTGCAGGGCATTATTACCGACGGGGACCTGCGCCGCATGCTCGAAAAGAACATGGACGCGGCCGCGGTAAAGGCGGAAGACATCATGAGCCGGCACCCCAAGACCATCCGGCACGACGAGCTGGCGGTAAACGCTTTGGAACTGATGCGGGAATTTGATATTACGCAATTACTGGTCATGAAAGATGAACAGTACCATGGAATTATTCATTTACACGATTTAATCCGAGAAGGAATTATTTGAGCGATGACACCGTTGAACAAGCACTTTTATGTGGCCATTATGGCCGGAGGTATCGGCAGCCGTTTCTGGCCTTACAGCCGCACGGACTTTCCCAAACAGTTCCTCGATATCCTCAATACGGGCAAAACCCTGCTGCAATGGACCTATGAGCGGTTCACGCAGTTCATCCCCGAAGAGAACATTTACATCGTTACCCACCACCAGTACGCAGGCACGGTAGCGAAGCAGCTGCCCGGCCTCCCGGCGGACAACATCGTGAGCGAGCCTTCGCGGAAAAACACGGCGCCCTGCGTTGCCTACATTTCCCACAAGATCCATAAAAAAGACCCAAAGGCCAGCATCGTTTGCGCCCCGGCGGACCACCTTATTATGGACCCCACGAGCTTTACGAGCACCTGTCTCAACGCGCTGCTGTTCGCCCAGAAAAACAACGCCCTGCTCACCCTCGGCATCAAGCCCACCCGGCCTGATACCGGCTACGGCTACATCCAGTACGAAACGGAGCAGGTGGCCGATAACGTGTACAAGGTAAAAACGTTCACCGAAAAGCCGAACCTCGAGCTGGCCAAAACCTTTCTCAAAAGCGGCGACTTCCTTTGGAACGCAGGCATTTTCGTATGGAACTCCAAATCCATCCTGCAGGCGTTCGCCGAGCACCTGCCGGAAATGGACGAGCTGTTCGTGGCGGAAAAAGAAGTGCTGAACACGCCAAAGGAAAAAGACGTGATCGAACGCATCTATTCCCAGTGCACCAATCTTTCCATCGATTACGGCATTATGGAAAAGGCGGAAAACGTGTACGTGATCCCTTCCAACTTCGGCTGGAGCGACCTCGGCACCTGGGCTTCCGCTTACGAGAACCTGGAAAAGGATTACCTCGGCAACGCCGTGCAGGGAAAGAACGTGATGGTGATAGACGCGAGCAACTGCATGGTGAAAGCGCCCAACGACAAGCTGGTGCTGCTGCAGGGGCTGGAAGACATGATCGTGATAGATACTTCCGACGTGCTGCTGATCTGCAAAAAGCAGAACGAGCAGCAGATCAAGGAGTATGTTGCGGAAGTGAAACGCCACAAGGGCGACAAATACATGTAACGCAAAAAAAGGGAAAGACATAAAAAAGCCGGAAGTGACTGCTCTTCCGGCTTTTGCTTTTTCAGGTTCAGGCTGTCTGCTCCGCAGCTTCCAGCGGTTGTCCTATCCGCCGGGTGTGCTCGTGGAAAGTAACCGTGCCTGTTTCGACATCATACATGGCTCCGATGATGCCTGCTTCTCCCCGGTCGATGAGATCGGCGAGGATGCTGCTTTGCTCGATGATGGCCTGCACCGAGCGTTCAGTATGTATATTCGTCACCGCGTCCACAAAATCCTGGTTTTTGGAATGGCGGTTCTCCTTATGCGTTTTTTCCTGGAACACGGCCGGGCGGATCTTGCCGAGCAGGCCGGTGAGGTTGCCCATTTCAACGCCGTCGCAGGCGCCTTTGATGGCCCCGCAATGCGTATGGCCCAGCACCACGATGATCTTGGAGCCGGCGATTTTGCAGGCGTACTCCAGGCTGCCCAGCACGTTATCGGAAATAACGGCGCCGGCTAAACGAATGCTGAAAATATCTCCCAGCCCCTGGTCAAAGATCAGCTCGGCGGAAGTGCGGCTGTCCATACAGCTCACCACGGCGGCGAACGGCCACTGCCCTTCCCTTGTTTCGTTCACCTGCTCCAGCAGGTTGCGGTGCGCACGCAGGTTGTTCACGAACCGGGCGTTGCCTTCACGCAGAATGTTCAGCGCGGCTTCCGGGGTAAGGCTGTCTTGCAGGGATTTATTGAATGTCCTCATGTGTTTGCGTTTTACTGTTGATTTTACGTTTACTGATTAACTATCTGAAAAGGCCCTGTATCAGTTGACTGACAGTTCCCGGAGGAGTTCTTTGTGCGTGCCGTTGGTAATGGCGGCCACCGGTCTTTCCTTTTCTTCTTTTTCGATGAAAAGATGATCGGTATTGTTCACCTTGTAGGCGTCTTTAAAGCCTTTCAGCACCACTTTGATGTTTTTCTGCGGCGCCTTGATCTGCGTGAACTCGCGGATGATGTCCAGCACGTCCTGGTCGATGTACACCGTTTTGCTGGCATCCACCACCACGGTGCAGTTGTCCGGCATTTTGTCCAGCGTAAGCAGGATGTTGGCCTTGTTGAGGAAAGACACTTCCTGGCTCAGCTCAAGGTTGAACAGGTCGCCGGTGCGGTATCTTTCTTTCTGGAAGAAATAAGGCGTTTTCATATTGCCGATCATAATAAAGATGATGCTTACGCAAAGACCCACGGCCACGCCCACGAGCAGGTTGGTGAACACGATCGTCAGCACGGTTACCGCGAAAGGTATCCACTGGTATTTGCCTTTCGAGAACATAGTTTTGAACACCGCGGGTTTGCACAATTTATAACCGGTTACCAGCAGCACGCCGGCGAGGGTTGAAAGCGGGATATGGTTCAGCACGACCGGTATCAGCGCGGCGCATACCAGCAGCAGGGCGCCATGCGTCATGGCCGAGAGTTTCGTACGTGCGCCGGCGTTAATGTTCGCGGAAGAACGTACGATCACGGAAGTGATGGGCAGGCCGCTGATCAGGCCGCGTATCATGTTGGCGATACCCTGCGCGCGCAGCTCACGGTTCGGATTCGAATACCTTTTCAGGGGATCGAGCTTGTCCGTGGCTTCGAGGTTCAGCAGCGTTTCGATAGACGCTACCAGCGCGATGGTGCCCGCCACGATCCAGATCTGCCCGTTGAGCAGCTGGCTGAAGTCCGGCGATGAGAACTGGCTTACAAAACCGCTGAAAGACTCCGCCACGGGCAGCGTTACCAGGTGCGACTGTTCAAGCGCGAGGCTGGAGCCCGTGAGAATAAAAAGCTGGTTGAGACCTACACCGGCCAGTACCGCCACCAGTGCGGAAGGCACCGATCCCACCTTCGGGATTTTGGCCCAGTAAAGCAGGATGGCAATGGACACGATGGTGATGATCATCGCGCCTAACTGGATATGCCGGATGCTGTTGAGGGCGGAAGAAAGGATGTTTTCCCCGCTTACCTGGATGAAAGCCAGCTGGCCTTCCGCCTGTTCGTCGTGCCCGAAGGCGTGCGGTATCTGCGTAAGGATGATGCTGATGCCGATGGCCGTAAGCATGCCGGTGATCACGTTGGACGGGAAGTAGTTGGCGATCACGCCGGCTTTTACAAAGCCCAGCACCAGTTGGAGAGCGCCGGCGAGGAATACCGCCAGCAAAAACGCTTCGAAAGTGCCGAGGTTAAGGATGGCGGCGGCCACAATCGTGATAAGACCGGCTGCGGGGCCGCTTACGCTGAGCTGGGAGCCGCTGAAAAAGCCTACCACCAGGCCGCCGAGCATACCGGAAATAAGACCGGCGAACAAAGGCGCGCCCGAGGCCAGGGCAATGCCAAGACACAATGGGATGGCGATAAGGAATACGACAATGCCGGAGGACATGTCGCCCTTGATATTGGAGAAGATGGAGGTCTTCGTGTTCATCTGATAAACGGTTTATACAAATCGCGGAGCCGAAACCGTTCCGGGCGGGCATGCAGTCATGGGATGCGTGCGGGAACGGGTCGCCTTTGGGCCGGGCTGATAATACGGGTCAGCGCAATCGCCGCACGTCTGCGGATGTTGTGCATAGCCGGTGGATCAGCCGCGGTGGCGGGATCGGTACCTGATTTGTTCTTGGAAATAATAATGAGAACGGGAATGCCGGCCGGTGGCCGGTACAGGGTCAAATTAAGCGCGGGCCGCGTTGGGAGGCGGCGTCTGTATTTCCTGGATAGGGCTCGCAGGAATTTCTTCGTAATAATTATAATTACGGGTGCTTAAAAACAATTCAGGATTCAGGAGAGCATTCATTTCCGCATAGCGGAGAAAACCAAGGTCGGCGGTCAGCTTGGGACCTTTGGAAGAGTTCCCCCCTTCCATATGCTCTTCCACGATCTGGTTATTAAACAGTAATTTCCCGACCTCCTTGATAGGAAGCAGCTGAATACACATCAGGCTGACAAGAAATATACTGAGTAACTTTTTCATCAAATGCTTATACAAAAGCAAAAATAAGCCCCTGAAACCACAAATCTTATTCGCGAAGGTCAAAGAAATGTTAAATCGTATTGCAATAGATTCTAATCCTGTTACTTATAGTTGATCGCAGAATGAGTTGTTTATCCTTCCCTGAAACCGTTCATCACAAATCCTTCTTCCTCCCAACCCCCAAAAAATACCCGCTGAAAAGCCACCATGGCTGATTTCGGAAAAACACACCGGTAATATTCAAAGCAAATTAGTTTGCAATGTAGGGTATTGTGTATTGCATAGTAGTAAATAGTTCATATCTTTGTGTTGTCAGGCTGGTAAATTTGACCGGTCTGTTTTAAAAGCTCACTTGCCATGAATATAGACAACACACAATCTCAGATGAGAAAAGGGGTGCTTGAGTTCTGCATCCTTTCCATCATCAAGCAAGGCGAGGCTTACCCTTCAGACATTATTGAAAAATTGAAAGAAGCGAAGCTGGATATCCTGGAAGGGACCTTATACCCGCTTTTGACCCGCCTCAAAAATGCGGAACTGCTCACCTACCGCTGGGTAGAAAGCAGCTCGGGCCCCCCGCGGAAATATTTTTCCATGACCGATAAGGGAGAGCTCTTTTACCGGGATCTGGAAAATACCTGGAACGAGCTGGCCAATGCCGTGCAGCAACTCACACAACCTAACACCATCCAATAAACGTCCATCCGTTTACCTAAAACCTAAAAACACGATTGGAAAATGAAAAAGATCATCAACATAAACCTGTCCAGCCGCCTGATCCCGATAGAGGACACCGCGTACGAGATATTGCGGCAGTACCTGGACAGTCTCCGGCGTTACTTTTCGCAGGAAGAGGGTGCAGACGAGATCGTGGGTGATATTGAAAGCCGCATCGCCGAAGTCTTCCAGGACAAGATCCGCAAAGGAGCGCATTGTATTACCGACGAGGACGTGCAGTCCATCAAAACCTCCATGGGCACCCCCGAACAGTTTGGGGAAGAGGCCGGCGGCGGTGCGAACACCCAACAATCCAGTACCTCTTCTTCCGCCGCCGACTCGTTCGCACCGTACATCCGCCCCCGTAAAAGGTTTTACCGCGATACCGACAACAAAGTGCTGGGAGGCGTGTGCTCCGGTCTCGGCGCTTATTTTAACGTAGACCCGATCGTATTCCGCATCATTTTCGCCCTGATGGCCATCGGTCTTTACGGCGGCGGCATCGTGCTCTACTTCATCCTCTGGTTCGCCACCCCCGAAGCCGTTACCGCGGCCGAAAAGCTGGAAATGCGGGGGGAGCGCGTAGACCTCAATAATATCAAGAACACCGTACAGGAAGAAATGAACTCCTTCCGCAGCCGCATGGAAAAAATGGGGGACGACGTCCGAAATTTTTCGGAGGGCCGCGGGAAACAGTTCGGTAGAGATGCCGGTTCTGCAATCGAAGCATTCTTCCGCGGGATACTGAACGTCATCGGCTTTATGGCCAAAGGCTTCTTCCTGTTCCTCGGCGTTGTGATGCTTTTCGTACTGGTGGTGGGCCTGATCGTAGCCGCCATCTTTTCCGCGGTCCTGATCCCGATCAAAGACCTCATTTTCGACGCCGGCACGCAGAGCTTCCTGTTCTGGCCCGCCCTCGCGCTGCTGATCGGTATCCCCATCCTGGCGCTGATACTGTTCCTTGTGCGCAAGATCACCGGTATCAAACAGACGAACAAGTACGCCGGCTACACCCTCGGCTTCTTCTGGATACTGGGCATCGTATTCGCCGTATGGCTCACCGTGTCCGTAACGCAGGACTTCACCGGGGCCAAACGTTATGTGAAAGAAGATGTCGCGATCACGCAGCCATCCGGGAACCGGCTGGTGATCCGCAAAGCGGAAGACATGCTGGTGATAGACGACCTCAACATTTTCGACGGCAACCTCCGCGTAGTGGACGATACCGCCATCATCAGCGACATCCGCCTGTATCTCAGGCCCAGCCCTAACGACAGCTTCGCCCTGGTGTTGAAAAAATCGTCTCACGGCCGTACTTCCAGCCAGGCAGCCACGCTCGCCAACGAGATCGGCTACCGGATACATCAGCAGGATTCCGTGCTGTACATCCCGGGCGGCTTTTCCATCCCCCGCAATTCCGTTTACCGCAACCAGGAAGTAGAGATCTACCTGTATGTGCCTAAAGGCCGCGAATTTACGGTAGACCGCGGCGTGCGCCGCATGGTGAACGACTGGGGCCATAAATGGTGGAGGAACAACCCCGGGTACGACTGGAACGACGAGGACGAGACCAGGATATTTATGAAGGAGAACGGATGGGAGCCCGAAATAAGGGAAGACGCGGAACAGCGCGGCACCGATTCGGTTTACGAAAACTACCGCTACCAGGGCCCCCGCGGGGAAAACGCCCCCGTTGAAAAAGCGGCCCCGGCCGAAAACACCACGCCCGTGGAAAACAGCAAACAGAAAGATTCCGGCGGCGTAAAAGGCAAGGTCAGCGCGGAAGTAGCACTGCTCACCTTTATATTCAGCAATGCCTTCACCCGTTAAACGATAAAAAATTCGTCACAATAAGTTTAGTTTCACATGAACTCAGATAAAACCGCGGTATCCACCGCGGTTTTTTGCTGAAAATGGGATTCCTGCCCGCCGTTCCTCCATTTTTCCCGATCCGATCATTCCCCACGGTATTTAATTGCTAGTTTTGCATATTCAAAATTCGAAGGATCAGATAAGGATGAAGGTACCCATAAACATTGCGCTGGTCGGTAACCCGAACAGTGGTAAAAGCTCTCTATTCAATGCGCTGACAGGACTAAACCAGAAGGTGAGCAACTTCCCGGGGGTAACGGTCGATAAAAAGACCGGTATCGCCAGGATCAATCCGCAACTGACGGCCAACATCATCGACCTGCCCGGTACCTATAGCCTGTACCCTAAAAGCGCGGACGAGTTCGTGACCTACGACGTGCTGCTGAACCCCGGCGGGGCCGACCGGCCGGATATGGTCCTTATTATCGCCGATGCATCCAACCTGAAACGCAACCTTCTTTTCTGCTCGCAGATCATCGACCTGAAGCTGCCCGTCATTATCGGGCTCACCATGATGGACCTGGCCAAGAAGAAAGGCATCGAAATAGACCTGGCCGGGCTGGAAAGAGAGCTGGGCGTGCCCGTGGTGGCCATCAACCCGAGAAAGAACAAGGGCCTTCCCGCCCTCAAAAAGAATATAGAGCTGATCGCGCAGGAGAAATTCGGCGCGCCCGCCAGGGATTTTATCGACAACCACCAGCTGGCGCCGGCAGTAATTGACGGCGTGAAGCAGGAAATTCCCGGCTTGAGCGATTACGCTTCCCTGCATGTGGCCGTGAATTACGAAGAGCTGGACTTCCTCGGCAAAGCCCGTCAGCAGTCCATCCGCAACCTGCAGCACCAGCGGCAGTTCAATAAGACCAAAGTGCAGGCGGATGAGATCATGCAGCGTTACGCCCGCATCAAACATATCATGAACAGCACGGTGGTGGAAACCGACCCGCTGCAGCAACAGCTGCAAACCGAGCGGATAGACAAACTGCTGCTGCACCGTTTCTGGGGCTACGCCATTCTGCTCGCGGTGCTGTTCCTGCTGTTCCAAAGCATTTTTTGGATCGCCAGCTACCCGATGGACCTCATTGAGGCCGGTTTTGGCTGGCTCAGCGGCTGGGCCTCCGGCATACTGCCCGACAATAATTTCAGCGACCTGCTGGTAAACGGCATCATCGCCGGTTTGGGCGGCATCGCCGTATTCATTCCCCAAATCATGATCCTGTTCGGGCTTATTACCCTGCTGGAAGACACGGGCTACATGGCCCGCATCAGCTTTTTGACCGACCGGCTCATGCGCCAGGTAGGGCTTAACGGGAAATCCGTGATGCCGCTCATCAGCGGCGTGGCCTGCGCGGTGCCCGCCATCATGGCCGCGAGGAACATCGAGAACCGCAAGGAAAGGCTCATCACCATCATGATCACGCCGCTGATGTGCTGTTCCGCCCGTTTGCCGATCTACACCATCATGATCGCCCTGGTGATACCGGACACGCCGGTGCTGGGCTTTTTGAGCCTGCCGGGGCTGGTGATGATGGGGCTTTACCTGCTCGGGTTCGTAATGGCCATCCTCGTGGCGGCGGTAATGAAGCTGTTCGTGAAGATCAGGGAGAAAAGCTATTTCATCATGGAGCTGCCCGTGTACCGCGCGCCGCGCTGGAAAAACGTAGGCACCACGATGGTGGAGAAAGCGAAGATATTCGTGATGGACGCGGGAAAGGTGATCATGGTGATCTCGGTGATCCTCTGGTTCCTGGCTTCTTACGGCCCGTCCAAACCCATGCAGGAAGTACACGCGAAATACGAGCAGCTGCAGTCGCAAACCACCGACAGCACGCAGCTGGCCGACCTCGACCACCAGTTCCAGTCCGAAAAGCTGGCCCATTCCTATGCCGGCATACTCGGTCATGCCATAGAGCCCGCCGTAAAGCCGCTGGGTTTCGACTGGAAGATCGGTATTGCGCTGATCACGTCCTTTGCAGCCCGCGAAGTGTTCGTGGGCACGATGGCAACGCTGTACAGCGTGGGTGAGGCGGACGAAACCGATGCCACGCTGCGCGAAAAGATGGCGTCAGCCACGCGGGTGGACGGTACGCCGGTATACACGCTGGCCACGGGATTATCGCTGATGATATTTTACGCGTTCGCGATGCAATGTATGAGCACGCTGGCGATCGTGAAGCGGGAGACGAAGAGCTGGAAGTACCCGGTCATCCAGTTCGTGTACATGACGGCGATCGCGTATGTGTGCAGCTGGATCGTGTTCGAGATATTTAAATGATTGCTTTGATAATTGTTTTTTTTTGCCGCCGGTGTTTTGCCGGCGGCTTTTTTGTTTGTTGGAGGGAAGGTAGAAAAGGCTTAAGGTGTTAACACCTTCCCCAGCTTCACAATCATACACCCCAAAAAGACGAATACGCCAAAACGGACGAATCCGTATTTTTGATAAAACACCAGCTATATGAAACCCATCCTCGCAATCTTAACCTCCTTCATCACCATCGCCGCGCACGCGCAAATCGATTCCAGCCAGCTTGTGAAGGACGTAAAAACACTCTCCGCCGATAAAATGGAAGGCCGCAAAACCGGCTCCAAAGGCAACCGGATGGCCCAGTTCTACCTGCTGGACAGGCTGCAACAACTCCAGCTCCACCAGTTCAACAATACCTTCGAGCAACCCTTCTACTTCACCCGCGGCCAAAACAGGATCATGGGCACCAACCTTTACGGGTACATCCCGGGCCGCATAGACAGCTTCATCGTTATCTCCGCGCACTACGACCACGTGGGCATCCGAAAGACCGCCGGCACAACGGACAGCATCTTCAACGGCGCCGACGACAACGCCTCCGGCGTAGCCACCCTGCTTGCCATCGCGAAATATTACAAGGAGCATCCTCCAAAGTACAACCTCATCTTCGCCGCTTTCGACGCGGAAGAAATGGGCCTGCAAGGCGCAAAAGCATTCGTTGCCCGCCCGCCAGTACCCATCTCAAAGATCATCCTCAACCTCAACATGGACATGGTGAGCCACAACGACAAAAACGAGCTCTACGTTTGCGGCACCACTCCATACCCCGCGCTGAAAGCCTGCGTAGCCGCCGTCGCCAGCCGCAGCAGCGTGAAACTTCCCTTTGGCCACGACAAAGAATCGGACGGCGATCAGAACTGGATCACGCAAAGCGATCATTACGAATTTCACAAAGCAAAGATCCCCTTCCTGTACTTCGGCGTGGAAGATCATCCCGATTATCACAAAGTGACGGACGAATTTGAAAGGATCAATCCCTCTTTTTTTTATCGCGCTGCGGGCGCGGTGCTGGAGGTGGTGAAGGAGTTTAACAAGTAAGGGTGCACAAACATAACTACATGTCCGGCCGTGAATGAATGAAGTATTTCGCCCAATAACTCGCGCTTACATCTCCGGCGTAACCACGCCAAAGCCGTGCAGCTCACCCCTTACACGGTGAAGCCATTCCCGCTGCCCCGCCGCGTCCATGCCGCGGTTCACGGCATTGTCGAAATCGTCCTGCATGCGGTTCATTTCACGGAAAGCCTCGAGGTATTCATATTGGATGCGGCTGTCGTGGTCGTCGAAAGTAAGCGGCATGGACAGCACTTTTTGGCGGAAACGCTCCGCCACCAGCCGCGTGATGTCGAAATGCAGCTGCTCATGTTCCAACGTATGCCGGTTGGGCGGCATGGTGCGCGCCCAGGAAGCGCTTTTCACCCAGAACACCTGCAATACCAGCCGGATCTCCAGCGTATCGCGGTAGCGGCGGGTGCTGCCGTCGAACGCGAAGCTGGTGTAGCTTACCGCTTCGCTGCGGCCGGAGGAGCTGCTTATGCCGAGAAAATCACCGGCCCGGATATGGCGCTGGTGATAAAAAAGCGTGTCTGATGCGGGGTCTTCCGGGCGGGATTCTTCCACGAAAATTACTTTGATGATCGGGGCTGCTGACTTTTTGCCGCCAGCGAAAACAGGCAGCATATCCTCTGCCCATCCCGCAACTATTGCTGCATTCACAACCGCCTTTGGGTGCATATATTCTTCACATAAAACAGGCTGCACATTCCCCGTCCATCCCGCAACTATTGCTGCATTCACCACCGGCTTTGGGTGCACATATTCTTCACGCAAACCAAGCTGCATATTCTCTGCCCATACGGCAGCTGTATTCACAACCGGCTTCCGGTACAAATATTCTTCACCCAAAGCAGGCCGCACACTCCCCGGCACTGCAATGCGCGCAGCCCCCCTCCCACCCCATGGGCCGGGCATGCCGGAAAGGCAATAGCAAACCAGTGCAATGACAGTCACATTCATGTCAACTTAAAGTTCGGAAATGTGCGCAATGCGCGCAAAAAAGTTTGTTAAAATCCGCGGTGGCGGCCCGATCACGGAATTGGGCGATCGGCCAAAATTCAGTAATTTACAGGATTACCAAAACAATCATTCCATGTACGGAGGTGGATACATCTTTGACGAGCCCAATAAACGGCAGTTGAAAGAAGAGCAATTGCACGACGATCCGGAAAAGCTCGCAGCATTCGAAGCGCGCATCGCACGCGGCGAAAAGATCGAGCCGGGGGACTGGATGCCGTCCGAATATCGCAGGCAGCTCATCCGGCTGATAGAACAGCACGCCCATTCCGAGATCATCGGCGCATTGCCCGAAGGCACCTGGATCACCCGCGCGCCCGGCTTCAAACGCAAGCTGGCCCTCATCGCCAAAGTGCAGGACGAGATAGGCCACGGACAATTGCTTTACAACGCCGCCGAAACTCTCGGCAAAAGCCGCGAAGCGATGATCAACGACCTGCTCAGCGGAAAATCGAAATATTCCAACGTATTCAATTATCCCGCCGAAACCTGGGCGGACGTTACGGTGATCGGCTTCCTGATAGACGCCGCCGCTATCGTGAACCAGGTGGCCAACGCGAAAGGCTCTTACGGCCCTTATTGCCGCGCCCTCGAAAGGATCTGCTACGAAGAAAGCTTTCACCTGAAACAAGGCCACGACGCATTCATCGAGCTGGCCACCGGCACGCCCGCGCAGCGCAGCATGGTGCAGGACGCGCTCAACCGCTGGTGGCAGCCCATCATGCACTTCTTCGGCCCGCCGGACAAAAATTCCGTGCATAGCGAAAAGCTGATGCAGTGGAAAGTGAAAATGGCCAGCAACGACGACATGCGCAACCAGTTCCTCGACACCTACGTACCGAAGATATGGGACCTCGGCCTCAGCCTGCCGGACGAAAACCTGCGTAAAGACCCGGTCACCGGCAAATGGTCTTATTCAGATCCCGATTGGGAATTATTCAAAAAAGTGATCAACGGCGGCGGCCCCTGCAACAAGGAAAGGCTCGACGTGCGGAAATGGGCCGAAGAGCACGGCCGATGGGTACGCAAGGCATTGATGGACCCTGCAGCAAAAACGGCCGCCCCGGTCGCCTGACAATATAACACCAGCCATGGATAACCAATCATTAGACCCGCGTGTAAAACGCCTCAAACTCAATAGCGGCGCGGAACCCGTTACCGTTCAGGAAGGAGAGAACTGGAATGTTTTTGAAGTGTTCCACCAGGAAAAACGCGGCGCCCACCATGAGCACGTAGGTTGCGTGCACGCGCCGAACGCCCAGCTGGCGCTTGTTTTTGCGAAAGAACAATTCGCCCGCCGCAAAAAATGCGTGAACCTCTGGGTAGTGCGCAGCGCAGACATCCTTTCTTTTGATACCGAAGACGAAGACATGTTCGCCAACAACCTCGATAAAACCTACCGCGACGCCAGCGGTTTTAAAGTGATGGAGAAGATCAACAAATTCAAAAAATCCGCGCATGACAAAGAATGAAGCCATCACCCGGCTGCTGACCGCCATGGCGGACGACGCATTGGTACAGGGGCACCGCAACTCCGAATGGACGGGCCTCGGCCCCATCATGGAAGAAGACATCGCGTTCTCTTCCATGGCGCAGGACAAGATCGGCCATGCCTGGGCGCTTTACCGCATACTGCACGAAGAGCTGGGCGGAACGGAGCCTGACCGCTTCGCGTTCCTCCGCGGTGAAAAGGATTACCGCTGCTGTCACCTCGTGGAAATGCCGAACGGCGAATACGATTTCAGCCTCATGCGCCATTTCCTGTTCGACCATGCGGAAGCCATACGCTGGGAGCAGCTGCAGCAGAGCTCTTTTGAACCGCTGGCGCAAACCGCGCGGAAGCTGAAGGGAGAAATAAAATACCATACCCTGCACGCCAACGCCTGGGTAACGCAGCTATGCCGGGCGGGCGAAGAAAACTACGCCCGCATGCAATCCGCGCTCAACGCCTGCTTCCCGCTGGCGCTGGGCCTCTTTGAGCCGGACGCCGACGCAGGGCCCGTACTGGAAGCTGAAAAAGTTTACGCAGGCGAAGCGGCCCTGAAAGAACAGTGGCTGGACAGGATCTACAACATCCTTTCCGTGGCCGGCCTTAATTTGCCCGATGAAAATTCCGTAACGCCCGTATATGGCGGCCGCAAAGGGTATCATACGGAATATCTCCAGCCATTGCTCGATGAAATGGGATACGTTTTCCGGCTTGATCCGGAAGCGGCATGGTAGCGTTCAAAATCAACACATGACGATCACCGAAGAAAAAATATACAAAGCCCTGGAACACGTGATGGACCCGGAGATCCCCGTGCTCAACGTGCTCGACCTCGGCATGATCACCGCCGTGCAGATCGCGGAGGGCGATGCGGTGCTCGTCAAAATGATCCCGACATTTTCCGCATGCCCCGCCGTGGAGCTGATCCGCAGCAACATCCGCACCACCCTGGAAAAAGCGCTCGGCGCGAACGTAACCGTGGAGATCGATAAAGAAGCGCACTGGAACAGCAACCGCATGCTTCCCGCCGCGAAAGAAAAGCTGAAGAACTTCGGTATCGCGCCGCCGCAGCTTCATAACGGTGAAGCCTACTCGGAAATGCTTATGCACACCCCCTGCCCGCACTGCAACAGCGAAAACACTTACCTGCGCTCCCCTTTCGGCAGCACGCTCTGCAGGGCCATCCACTATTGCCGGCAATGCGGCCATGTGTTCGAGCACTTCAAACCATTGGAGTGAGCGGACAATTTTAGGTATATTGCCCCCATGAAAATCGGTTTATATTTCGGATCGTTCAATCCTGTCCATACCGGGCATCTGATCATCGCCAACTTTATGGCGTACCATACCGACCTCGATAAAGTGTGGCTGGTGGTCTCTCCCCACAACCCGCTGAAAGAATCTTCCTCCCTGCTGAACGAACATCACCGCCTGCACCTCGCCGAAATGGCCATACAGGACGAGCCGCGGCTGCGCGTCAGCAATATCGAATTTTCCCTCCCCCGGCCCTCCTTTACCATCGACACGCTCACGTACATGACGGAAAAGTTCCCGACGCAGGAATTTGTCGTGATCATGGGGAGCGACAGCTTTCAGAACATTCCCCGCTGGAAAAATTACCGCCAGCTGCTGGACAATTACGAGATCTATGTGTACAACCGGCCAGGGCACCCGGTTACGGACACTTTCGGGGCAAAGGCCACTATCGTGAACGCGCCTATGCTGGACATTTCCTCCAGCAACATCCGCAAATGGATACAGGAAGGCAAAAGCGTACGGTATATGGTGCCCGATGCCGTTTGGAAGTATATCGGCGAGAACCATTATTACAAGGGCTGATCAACAAAATGTGGAGTTATTCCCCCGTTTTTTTCATCTGCTTTTCCTTGGAGTGCGCGGTTTTCACCACTTTCACCTCGCGTTTTTTCACAAGGTATTCGTTGGAGTAGATCTTTAACAATACGATAAAGAGGGATATGAGCAGCGGCCCGAATATAAGGCCGATAAAGCCAAAGAGGCTGATGCCGATGATGACGCCGAAGATGGTGATCAGCGGGTGCACGTCGCCGATCCTGCGCGCCAGCAGCATCCTGAAGATATTGTCGCTGGAGCCTACCACGCCAAAGCCGTAGGCCAGCACGGCAATGCCCTGCCAGGTTTGCCCGGCGGACAGCATGTAAAGGCCCAAAGGCACGTACACCGCCGCCGCGCCCACGATCGGCAGCATGGCGCAGAAACAGGTGACCACGAACCAGAATACCGGCTCCGGCACGCCGAATATCAGGTAGCCGACCAGCGATACCACGCCCTGGATGAGCGCTATCAGCGGGATGCCGATGGCGTTGCTCCGTACCATGTTCTGCATTTCGTGGCCGAGCAGCTCCACGTTCTCGTCTTTCAGCGGGATGTATTCATACAGCGCTTCCTCCATTTCCCGCGCGTGCACCAGCATAAAATACAGTATAAAATACATGATGGCCACGGCCGTAAGCGTGTTGAAAGTAGCGCCCACAAAGCCTGGCAGCACATTGGTGATGTTTTCCTGCAGCTTTTGCAGCCGCGCTTCATAGAGCAGGTCGAAGCCCGCGCTCGCTTTCAGCCGCTCGTTCATCTGCTCCAGCCCGGCGATCAGCTCGCCGGAATGTTTGATGGCGTATGCCACTTTGGCGCTGAGCATGTTCACCAGCATGCTGATCGGCAGCAGGATGATCAGGAACGACAGGATCATGATAGTAGCGGCGGCCCAGTTCTTTTTCCATTTCCGCGCTTCCACCAGCCTGAACATGTATTTGCGCGACAGCACGTAAAAGGTTACGGCGCCCAGGAAGCCCGGAAAAAAGGCGTATAGCTCCTTGAAAAGGATAATGCCCAGGAAGGCGATGATAAGCAGGAAACTGATCTGTTTGAGGCGTTCGTTATCGAGATAGCTCATAGCTGGTTACTGTATAGAATTTAAATTACATGATTTTAACATGATCACAAACTTTGCCGTTTTTTGGCGGTATTCCCCCGGTTGTTTTTTACCTTTGTGCCGTGAGGCCCGGCAATTGTGGAACAAAGTTTGTAACCACAAATGTGGAGTTGAATGGGCACCCCTTTCTCC
>JBQCFV010000181.1:0-9232 GCA_051958695.1 Chitinophaga sp.
TGTCGCAAAAAACGAAATTCAGAACCAGCGAAAGAATAACTGCCGTCGCTCACTAACCGGGTATTTCATACACCCGGTCTCCCCCCAGGCAAATCTGAATAGTATAAATTTTTTGAAAAAAAGCTGAGCACACGGCCCTTAAAGACACCCGCCCAGTTCTTTTTTTCAAAAAATTTATACTATTCAGATCCCATCACCAATTGAAGGTTACGTCCTGCCTGATATCAGGATGAACGCTCTCCGCTACAGGACAAGTATATGCGGCATTCTCGAGGATCTTCCGGTCCTTATCTTCCAACCCGTGACCGGCGGGAAAATCAAAACGGATATTGATGCCCGTTATACGGCGCGGCTCCGTGCCCATGATCTTTTCAACGCTCACTTTCGTGCCGTCGATATTCCATCCTTTGTCGCGCGCTTTGATGCCCATGATGGTGAGCATACAGGAGCCGAGCGCCGTGGCTACCAGGTCGGTAGGAGAAAACCGCTCGCCCTTGCCGTTGTTGTCCACCGGTGCGTCCGTATTGATCACCGTCCCTGAGCGGACGTGCGTAGCCGTTGTTCTGAGTTCGCCGTTGTAAATGATCGATGCAGTTTCCATGGTTATTGATTTTGCATGTAAAATAAACGTATTTTTAGTAAATCGCCCCTTTTGCGGGCCGCCGCAGAGGCAGCCAAAACCAACTTATTTCTGTATGTTTGTATAGGAATAAAACATAAATCATAATCAGGCGTTTAATAAATATAATTGCGCAACACGGTGAAAAAAATCAATGTACTCTTACTGCTCTTGATGGCTTCCATAACACTCTATGCCCAGAATGACGACAAGACTTCCAAAAAAGAAGAACGGGAACAGAAAAGGCTGCGGAAGATCTCGCTTTTCAGGGAGATAGAGGAAGGCGATAACCTCTTCGACAGGGAATTTTCCGGTGGCGCACGCCTTAATACCGACGGCTGGACCGGCTTTCTCGAGGCAGGATATCGTAAATCCGCCAGCAGGGTCAATTTTTTTCAGCTGGAGATATCAGAAAAAAGAGATCCCAAGCAGGACCGCTCCTCCAGGATGATTCCTGCAGGCGGCGGGTTCTATATCAGCAGCACTCCTTTTGTATACGGTAAAATGAACAATTTTTACCAGGCCAAGCTCGGTATCGGGCAAAAACGCCTGATCGGCGGCAAGGGCAACAAAAACGGGGTGGAAGTGAATTTCCTCTATTATGGAGGTCTTTCCGCCGGGCTGGTGAAACCTTATTACCTGGAACTGACCAACGATACCGGCGATCCCAATTCCCGGAAGATCGTGAAGTTCTCCGAAGACATCCGCGACGATTTCCTGAACCGCGACCTCATCTACGGCGCAGGCGGTTTTGGCAAAGGATGGAGCGAAATGACCATCACGCCCGGCCTGCATGCAAAAACCGGCTTCCGGTTCGACTGGGCCCGTTTTAACGACGTTATCTCCGCGCTCGAAGTAGGCATCAACGCCGAATACTATACCAAAAAGGTGCAAATTATGGTCGATCAGGAGGGTAAGTCGTTCTTTTTCAACGCTTACGTAGGAATACAGCTGGGGAAACGCTGGAATAAGTAACTTTGTACCTTAAAGAAAGGATTTGCGATGCAAGAATTACCCGTAATCGCCGCCGGCGAACCGGCTGCGCAGAGAGTGAAAAAGCCCGACTGGCTCAGAGTGAAACTCCCCATCGGAGAAAATTACAGGCAGGTAAGGAACCTGGTAGACACCCATAAACTTCATACCATTTGTGAAAGCGGCAATTGTCCCAATATGGGCGAATGCTGGGGGGCCGGCACGGCCACTTTCATGATCCTTGGAAATATATGTACCCGCAGCTGCGGCTTTTGCGCCGTAGCCACCGGCAGGCCCGAGGCCGTGGACTGGGACGAGCCGCAGCGCGTGGCTGAAGCCATTTACCTCATGAAAGTAAAACATGCGGTGATCACCTCGGTGGACAGGGACGAGCTGAAGGATGGCGGTTCCATCATCTGGGCCAACACCATCAAAGCCGTACGCGCCCTCAACCCCGAAACCACCATGGAAACCCTCATCCCCGATTTCAGGGGCGTTTGGGAAAACCTGGAAAGGGTGATAGAGGCTGCGCCGGAAGTAGTGAGCCACAACCTCGAAACCGTGGAGCGCATGACCAAACAGGTGCGCATCCAGGCGAAATATCACCGCAGCCTCGAAGTGATCCGCCGGTTGAAGGAAGGCGGCATGCGCACAAAAAGCGGCATCATGCTGGGCCTCGGCGAAACTAAGGAAGAAGTGGTGCAGGCCATGCAGGACCTGTACGACAATGGCTGCGACGTAGTGACGCTTGGCCAGTATCTTCAGCCCACTCCCAAACACCTTCCCGTGATCCGTTTCGTACACCCCGACGAGTTCGCTGAACTGCGCGAGATCGGTTACGGAATGGGGCTTGATTATGTGGAAGCAGGGCCGCTGGTGAGGTCGTCCTATCATGCTGAAAAACATATTTTCAGCGGGAGGAAGTAGAAATCCCCCGCCGATTTTATATTTTTCGGCTTATGAAACGCTTATTGATCCTGATCGCCATGCTTCCTGCTGCAGCCTATGCGCAGCTCAGCTGGCAACCTTCCGCAAAACACAATGAAGGGCTCCCTGCCGGCATGCAGGTTTTTGAAACCGCCACTCCGCTGGACGGCAAACCTTTCCGCGCTTTTTACCTCGAATTTGATCCCGCGGACCCGCAGATCGAAGTAACAGTGCGCACCGGCAACGGCAAACGGTTCACGCCCGCGCAATACGACAGCATTGAAGGCCCCGCCGCGCTTGCGGTGATCAACACCACCTTCTTCTCTTTTAAAACCAACCGCAGCGTCAATCTCGTGATCCACGGCGGCAAAGTGCTCGACGTAAACCCGAAATCAGTCGCCAACGCGAACCGCACGATATACACCACCCGCGGCTCATTCGGTCTCGACCGCCGCAACCGCCCGGATATTGCCTGGGTATACAACGTAGGCGAAAAGAACAGGCCGTACGAATATGCAGTGCCGGTAACCCCGGAGATCAACGGCACGGACACCGTTTATCATCAACCCACCAAAAAATACCCGCGCGGTGCGCACCGCTGGAAAATGAAAGAAGCGGTCGGCGGCGGCCCGGTGCTGGTGCAGAACGGCAAAGCGCATGTGACCATGAACGAAGAACGCATGGGCGGCGTGAAGAATTTCCACCCAAGGTCCGCCGTAGGTTACCGGGCAGACGGCAAAGTGATACTGCTGGTTGTAGAAGGAAGAAATAAAGGCGTGGCAGAAGGCGCAACGCTGGAGCAGCTGGCAAAAATATTCACGGACCTCGGCTGCGTGGAAGCGCTCAACCTCGACGGCGGCGGATCGTCCGCACTGTATGTGAACGGTCACAACACCATCAAACCTTCCGACAAGACCGGGCAACGCCCCGTGCCCGCAGTGCTGATGATCAGGAAGAGGAAGTAGATCTTTTGCGCGGTTTGGTGCGCTTATGCCCGTCTTCGTCGAACTCCTGCAGCAGGTGCCATTCGGTAAGACCGGTAAGCAGCAGTGCGCCGACGATCACGGGAGTGACGGTGAGATAAAGGAACACGTCCGTTTGCGAATCAAAAATAAATGCCATCAGCAGCCCGAACGGAATGAGGATATAGGCCAGGCAACGTGAAATATAAGCGGCGTACTGGTTGGCCTCGTACCAGGTATCTTCGTTGATGGTGGAAGAAAAAGTGCGGTAACCATACCACGTTTTCAGGCTGCGCGGCGGGTATTTCCGGATCATCCATCCCATGAACAGGAAAAGTAGTCCGGCTAACAAACTGGCATTACAAAAGGGGCTATGTATAATGCTGTCCATAAAAAAAGCGTGGTACGATGTAGTACCACGCTTTATATTACAAGCGAACCCGTCATTTTGTTGAATCCGCTGCGGTGTTTTTGCGCCTGTTCAGCAATCCTTTCAGCGTATTGTTGAGCGTTTTTTCCGCGGCTTTGCCTGCATCTTTCAGGCTGCCCGTGTTGGTGCTGTCTTTACCGCCGAGCAATTTATTTTTCAATTCTTCCTTTACGGCCGATACGGCCTGGTTCTTCACCTGCGAAAGCGAATCTTTCACGGTTTGTTTTGCCGAATCCACTTTGTTTTTGATCATCGCGGTGGCCTGGTCTTTCAGGTTTTCCGCCGCTTTGCCTGCCACTTCTTTCAGATCGGTTTTTACGGACGGTTTCATGATGTTGCCGCCCAGCAGCACGTTGAGATAAACGGTGTCGCTCACTTCCACCGGTATGCCTTTGCTGGTGGCCTGGCTCACGAGGTTGTTCACCAGCGCGTTGCCTTTCTGCCCGAGCAGCTCGCGCGGCAGCGCCAGCTGCATGGTGTAATCCATGCTTTGGTCAAACCCGTGGCTGCCGCCGATCAGCATATTCATATTCGGCAATTTCACACGGAAAGGATTCACGGTCATACGCCCGTTGCGGAACGCAAAATAATTTTTGATATCGCGCACGGAAATATTTTGCAGCGCGTTGATGTTGAGTTGTGTGGCCAGTTGGTCGAGCGGTGCGAATTTTTTCAGGAAACCTTGTATCAGCAGCAGGTTGCCGTCGCCGGAAAGCGTGTTCAGCTGCGGGCTCATATCCTTTCCCAGCTTGCCTTTCACGGTAAGCTGCGAGCTGAGCTTGCCGCTCAGGAACTGCCCGATGGGCATCAGCTTCTGCACGGTGTTGAAGGCGTTGAACGTTTGCTGCACGTCCAGCTCTTTTACATCGTAAGCAAGACTGATATCGGGATGGTCTTTATCGTTTTTCGTGGAATAGGTGCCGTCTATTTTCATGCTGCCCTGCAACGTATTGGCTTTGATATTTTTCAGCGTCACTGTTTCGTCTTTGATCAGCAGCGAGCCGGAAAGATCGTTGAGGTCCACTTTATCGTAATGCACTTTGTCCACCTGCGCCTGTACGGTGAAGTCGAGGTTGTTGGGTACGGCGAAAGGCGTAGCCGCGGCCGTATCCGCCGGTGCGGACGGTGTTTCCGCCGCGCTTTCTTCGCCCATCCATTTGTTGAGGTCGAGCTGGTCGGCTTTCAGCGCGAGACGGCCGTTGAGGGCTTCGTTGCGCAGCGCGTAGGCGAGCAGGTTGTTCACTTCGCCGGTAGCGGAAAAGTTCGTACCGAGATATTGCCCGTTGAAATCGGGAACGGTCACGTTTTTCGGGTTGAACTGCATGTGCAGCGAGGTCACTTTTATGCCTTCAGGATAATCGCCGCTTTTATACAGCAGGTCGGTCACCACCAGCTTTCCCGAAGCGTTGAATTTTTCATACTGTTCGTTTTCGAGCGCGCTCATATAACCGCGCGCCTGCAGGTCTGCATCCAGCAAACCCGCCAGCTGCGTGCCTTTCTCGAATTTTATGAATTGCCCCACTTTCCCGAGGTCGAGCTTGCCTTTGGCGGCCGCGTCGAGGTACAGGTCGGATACAGGGGTTTTTATCATAAGACGCATATCTACCGGGCTGTCGTCCATTTCAAGATGCGCCTGCTGTACGTCTACGATGGTGTGGTCGGGCACGCCGTCCGCATTGCTCACGTTCACCGCCAGCTGGATGTTCTTCACGGGTTTGGGGAGGTCGGGGTATTGGAAGAAGCCGTTCTTCACGCCAAGGTGCAACCCGTACGCGGGCATCTGCTCGCCGGCGTACAAGCCTTTCACGAAACCGGAGAAGCTGGCGTTGCCGCTGGTTTTGATGCTCGCGAAATCTTTTGAGTACACGCTCGGGATGAGCGAAAGGATGTCTTTGAAATCGGTGGACGGTGATTTGAACTGCACGTCCATTTTATACGAGCTGTCATTGAGCAGCTGCACAAAACCTTCGGTGGAGAGCTTCAGGTTATTGACCGAAATGTTGTCCGTTTTGAAGGAATACGTATCGGTGTTGTTATCGATCTTGATATCGCTGAGAATTTCCACGCGGGAGTTGAGCAGGTAGGGGATGAAGCCGTACGCGAAGCTGAGCGATTCGGTGGTGGTGGAGGTTTGCAGCACGAACTGGTCCTGCGTGAAATCGCCCTTCCCTTTATGGTTCAGCCCTTCGATATTGAGATGCATATGCCCCTCGTGGTCGTCGTATTTGATGGTCGCGTTTTCGATGCTGTACTGCCGCAGGCTGAGCGCAAAATCGCCGGACGATGTGTCCGTTGGTTCGGCTGATGCTGCAGCGGTATCGGGTTTGGCGATATCCCAGTTGGCGCGGCCCTCTTCGTCCACAATGGCGTATATGCGTGGCTGTTGCAGCACCACGTTCTGCACGTCTATGCGTTCGCCTTTGATCACGCTCATCAGGTTCACCGCAAGGTCCAGCCGTTTTACGGCGAGCAGCGTATCGCCTTCAAAATGGTCCACGCCGGTAACGGCCAGTTCGTCCAAAGCCACGGCCAGCCTGGGAAATTGCCGGAAAAGACTGAGGTCCACGTCTTTAAACTCTACCTTGGCATTCAGGCTTTTGTTCAGCTCCGATTTTATTTTGGCCATGATCTGGCCTTTAAAAAAATAAGGGATCGCGATCAGCAGGGCTATCAGTACAAGCAGCCCGATCCCGATGCCTTTGAGCACCTTTTTCAAATTCATAGGATCCGTTTTGTTTAACAACGGCTAAAGATAGTAAATCGTGTTACGGAAACTAATTTCTGTTAATTTTACATATAAATTTAACAGCATGACGCCGGAACGCAGAGCAAGGATACTGAACGTATTGCACAACCGCCAGCCCAACCTGACGGTAGTGATGGAAAATGTGGAAGACCCGCACAATGTGTCCGCCGTGCTGCGTACCTGCGACGCAGTGGGCATCCAGGACGTGTATGTGCTCACTACCAAGGTGCCGCGTCAGAAAAAATGGGGCGCAAAAAGTTCGTCCAGCGCTGCGCAATGGCTCACCGTGCATCAATATTCCGACGTAAATGAGCTGGTAAGCGAGCTGAGAAAAAAGTATGACCGCATTTATACCACGCATCTTACTTCCGGCGCCATGAGCCTGTACGATATCGATTTCAACGGATCGGTAGCGCTGGTGTTCGGCAACGAGCAAACCGGCGTAAGCGAGGAATTGCGCGTGCATGCGGACGGGAATTTTATCATTCCCATGATGGGCATCATCCGCTCGCTGAACATATCGGTGGCCTGCGCCGTTAGTATCTACGAAGCCATGCGGCAGAAAAAGCTTGCAGGCCATTACGAACGGCCTTCCCTTCCCGAAGCCCAACGCGCTGCATTGCTGGCGGATTGGAACATTAAAGAAGAAGATCTATGAGAACGCTGCTGATCCTGTTACTATTTACCGCTTCCGCCGCCGCGCAGCAGGTGCGGAAGATCAATCCTTCGCAGCTGGAATCGCTGATGAAGAACGGCGATTCCGTGATGGTAGTGAACCTTTGGGCCACCTGGTGCGTGCCCTGCGTAAAGGAGCTGCCCGCTTTTGAAAAACAGGCGAAGCTTAACCCCGCCGTTCGTTTCGTATACGTCAGTCTTGACCTGGACGAAGCCTATCCCGCCGCCATCCGCCGTTTTATACGGCAGCATGGGCTCAGCGGCGAAGTGTATTGGATGGAAGAATCCAACGCCAACAAATACGCGCGTATCATCGACGCAGCCTGGGAGGGAAGCATCCCCGCCACCATCATCCTCAATCCCGCGAAAGCCTACCGGAAATTTATAGAAGGGGTGCTGGAAGAAGACCGCCTGCAATGGGAGCTGAGCCGCGCGCGGTAGGGTAACCTGCTGGTACCCAGGGGATTTTTGGTGGTTTCATAATTAATCTCTAATTTAACTGTATTAATCCCGAAAACATCTGCACTGGTTTTAACCTTGGATTTATTGGCCCCTGAATTTTCGAGCATTCTTATTGACTGAAGCACGCTGGATTTTTTTAACCCCCAAATTGCCGATTGTATATGAACGTCCCTCCCTACAGGCTGCTGCGTGGTTATTCCCTTGACCCTGCTTTTTCCACGCGCCTCGATACCATGGGTATCAATGAAGTGACCTTTAAAGTTCCCTGGGAACAGGAGCTTAAACCCGGCCCTTGCGGCAGGTATTTTGAAGTGATGGACTGCGACCCGGCCAGCGGCTGCTGGTACGAGCCGGTAAACCTCGATCACGCCTATGTGCTGGCGCAAAACGGGCTGCCGCCCAGCGAAGGCAACCCGCAGTTCCACCAGCAGTTCGTGTACACCATCGCTATGCGCACGCTCGTACAGTTCGAACGTTCGCTCAGCCGCAAGATCATCTGGAACCCGCGGCTGATCGAGGCCGGAGACGAGAACAATCCCGAAAAGAAAAAGGCGGAGAACGTACCCGTTCTGCGCCTTTACCCACATGCGTACCGCGCTTCCAACGCGTATTACGATCCCGAAAAACGCGCCGTGCTGTTCGGCTACTTCGAGGCCGGTTCCAAAGTGCAGGAAATGAATATGCCCGGCGGCGTGATCTTCACCTGTCTGTCGCCGGACATCATCGCGCACGAGCTGACGCATGCCTTGCTGGACAGCATCCACCCGCGTTTCATCGAAAATACCAATGTGGACGTAGCCGGCTTCCACGAAGGGTTTGCGGACATCGTGGCGCTTATGCAGCGGTTCACCATTCCTTCGCTGGTGGAGCACCAGATCGCGCAAACGCGCGGCAACCTGCGGGACTTCAGTTTCCTCGGCGAGCTGGCCACGCAGTTCGGCAATGCGCTGGAAAACAACCACGGCGCTTTGCGCAGCGCCATCGGCCGCGTGAACCGCGAAACGGGCAAATGGGAAAGAATAACGCCGGACCCGCGGCTGTATCAAACGGAATACAGGCCGCACCAGCGCGGCGCCATCCTGGTAGCTACCATCTTCGACGCTTTCCTGCGGCTCTACACGGTACAAACGGAAGACCTCATCCGCATCGCCACCAACGGTACCGGCGTGCTGCAGCCCGGCGCCATTCACCCCGATCTCGTAAAACGCCTCGCCCGCGAAGCCTGCGAGATAGCGGACCACCTGCTGCATATCTGCATCAGGGCGCTGGATTATTGTCCGCCGCTGGACATCGACTATGGCGATTACCTGCGCGCCATCATTTCCGCCGACCTCGATATTTCGCCGGTAGATACCAACGGTTACAGGGTCGCGCTGATAGAGGCTTTCCGCAGCTGGGGCATTTTCCCGGACACCATCACCACGTTGTCTGTAGAAAGT
>JBQCFV010000182.1:0-7778 GCA_051958695.1 Chitinophaga sp.
GACATTTATCTATGCTTTAAAATTTCACTCAATACCGCCTGCGCCGCCCATACGCGGTTGCCGGCTTCGGGGATCACTATGGACTGCGGCCCGTCGAGCACTTCGTCCGCGATCACCACGTTCCTTCTCACGGGCAGGCAGTGCATTACCTGCGCGTTGTTAGTGTTCTTCAGGGAATCGTTCGTCAGCATCCAGCTTTCGTCCGAGCAGGAGATCTTACCGTAATCCCTGTAGCTCGACCAGTTCTTTACATATACGAAGTCCGCGCCTTCGAGCGCTTCGCGCTGGTTGTGCACTACCGGCGCCTTGCCGGCGAACTTCGGGTCCAGCTCATACCCTTCGGGATGCGTGATGGTGAAGTCCACTTCGTCCCAGGCGTTCATCCACTGCGCGAAGGAATTGGGCACGGCCTGCGGCAGCGCTTTTACATGCGGCGCCCAGGTCATTACCACTTTCGGTTTGCGCGGCTGGTTCCAGCGCTCTTTGATGGTGATCACGTCCGTGAGGCTCTGCAAAGGGTGCAGGGTGGCGCTTTCCAGGCTTACCACCGGTTTGCCGGCGTATTTGATGAACTGATTGATATATTTTTCCGTGTAGTCTTCCTCTTTGTTCTTCAGGCCGGGGAAAGTGCGGATGGACAGGATGTCGAAGTACTGGCCCATTACGGCGGCGGCTTCTTTCACATGTTCGGTGGTGCTGCCGTTCATCACCACGCCGTCGTTCATTTCCAGCGCCCATCCTTCCTTGTCGATATTAAACACCACTACTTCCATGCCCAGGTTGCGCGCGGCCACCTGCGTGCTCAATCGCGTGCGCAAACTCGGGTTCAGGAATATCATCCCCAAAGTTTTGTTTTCTCCCAGCCCTTTGTCTTTGAAAGGGTTCTTTTTGTAATCCAGTGCTGCAGCCGCTATTTGCGGCACACCGGGCACGTCGTCCACGGAAATAAATTGTTTCATCGTTGTTTGCGTTTGGTTCCCCGGGGGAAGTACCATTAATTCAATGCTGCTTTGAATGCGGTTAAAAATTGGTCTGCCTGCGCTTTCGTCAATGCCAGCGAGGGTAGCAGCCGGATCACGTTCGGTTTGGCTTCACCGGTGAAGATCTTATGTGTGAATAACAATTCCTTCCTGATATGCCCCAGCTCTTCCGGCAGCTCAATGCCGATCATGAGGCCGCGGCCCCTTACCTCTTTTACCTGCGGGAATTTTTTCAGCTCTTCCATCAGGTAATTGCCAACAACACCGGCGTTCTCTATCAGCGACTCTTTTTCGATCACTTCCAGCACGGCCAATGCGGCTGCGCAGGCGAGGTGATTGCCGCCGAAAGTAGTGCCCAGCATGCCGTACGCGGGTTTGAACTTCGGGGAAATGATGATGCCGCCGATGGGGAAACCGTTGCCCATTCCTTTTGCCATCGAGTAGATGTCCGCATTTACGCCGGCATGGTCATGACTAAAAAACTTGCCGCTCCGGCCATAACCGCACTGTACGGAATCCGCGATAAAGGCGGCGTTGTGCTCGTCGCAAAGCGTCCTGATCTTTTGCAGGAATGCGGGCGAGGCCACGTTGATACCGCCCACGCCCTGTATACCTTCGATGATCACGGAGGAAACTTCATATTGTTTAAAAGCGGCTTCCAGTGCTGCCTGGTCTTCCCAGGGGAGAAACACCACGTTGTCCGTTTCGTTCACCGGCGCCACGATCTTCGGGTTGTCCGTTGCGGCTACCGCCAGCGAAGTGCGGCCGTGAAACGCTTTCCTGAAAGCGATGATCTTCTTTTTACCGTTATGGAAAGAGGCGAGCTTGAGCGCGTTCTCGTTCGCTTCCGCGCCGGAGTTGCAGAGGAACAGCTGGTAATCTTCCTTGCCCCAAATTTTGCCGAGCTTCTCCGCGAGCTGCGCCTGCAGCGGAATGTGGATGGAATTGGAATAAAAACCCACTTTGCCGAGCTGGTCGGTGAGCCGCTGTACGTAATGCGGGTGGGTGTGGCCGATGGAAATAACGGCATGACCGCCGTAAAGGTCAAGGTATTGCTGGCCTTTGTCGTCCCATACCGTGGAGCCTTCGGCTTTGGTGATGGTGATGTCGTTTACCGGGTATACGTCGAATAATTTCATTGTTGATTTTTTAGCGGGTCAAATGGGACCTGCACGTCGTGCCGGATCTCATTTGTTATTGTTTGCGGGCCGGATTATTGTATGGGACGGGATTGACGCTTCGCGGCGTCCGTCCCTTGTTTCCCGGACCGGGTGAAATCCTGCCTTGCGGCAAGGACAGGAAGCATGATTAAAACACGATGGATTTGAGCTTCAACCCCGCTGTTTCCTCCAGCCCCAGCACCAGGTTCATATTCTGCACGGCTTGCCCGGATGCGCCTTTCACCAGGTTATCCTCGATGGAGTGGATCACCAGCTTGCCGTCCACTTTTTCAAGCTGTATCAGCACTTTGTTGGTATTCACCACCTGTTTGAGATCGATCTGTTTTTTGCTCACATGCGTGAAGGGATGGCCTTCGTAGAACGATGTGAACAGGTCGTACGCTTCTTCGAGCGACAGATCGGATTTGAGGTACGAAGTGATCCAGATGCCGCGCGGATAATCGCCGCGTACGGGCACGAAGTTGAGCTCTCCTGAAAACGCAGGCTGGAGGCCCTGCAAGGTTCGTCGGATCTCCTTCAGATGCTGGTGCGTGAGCACTTTGTAAGTGGAAATATTATTGGCCCTCCATGTAAAATGCGAGGTGGCGGAAAGGCTTTGCCCCGCGCCGGTGGAGCCGGTGATGCCGGTGGTATGCACATCGGTGAGCAGCCCCGCTTTCGCAAGCGGCAGCAGGCCCAATTGGATGGCGGTGGCAAAACAACCGGGATTGGCTATGTTGTGCGCTTTTTTGATCGCGTCCCTGTTAAGTTCGGGCAGGCCGTATACGAACTCGCGGCCTTTCACCGTTTCGCCCAGCCTGAAATCCTGGCTGAGATCGATGATGTGCACGCTGCTTGCAATATCCGTGGCTTCCAGGAATTTCCTGGCTTCGCCGTGGCCGAGGCAGAGGAAGATCACGTCCACGCTGTTGTCTATCTCGCTGGTGAAAACCAGCTCCGTATCGCCCAGCAGGTCCGCATGCACCGCGTACAGCGGGTTGCCCGCGTTGCTGCGGCTATGTACGAACACCAGTTCCACATCAGGATGATGCAATAGAAGCCTGGTGGCTTCCCCGCCGCCATAACCTGCTCCGCCGATAATGCCTGCCTTGAATTTTTTCATTGCCCGAGATAATTTTATATATCAAATGGAACCTTGCAATTGCCAGGTTTCTTACGATCTGGTGGAACCGCGCAGCTGCGCGGTTTATTTTTTGTTCGCTTCGTTCACCTGGTGCCAGATCATGGTCTGGTTGCCGAAGATCTTGCTGAAGCCTCTCACGTCCTCGCCGCTCCAGCCGGAGTTCATTTCCCCGTACTTGCCGAATTTGCTGCTCATGAGGTCGTACGCGGACGTGATGCCGGTTACCTGGAAGCGGTAAGGCATCAGGGTTACGGACACTTTGCCGGTCACGTTCTCCTGGCTATGCTGCAGGAACGCCTCGATATCGCGCATTACCGGGTCGAGTATCTGGCCTTCGTGCATCCAGTTGCCGTAGAACTGCGCCAGCTGGTCTTTCCAGCTCAGCTGCCATTTGGTGAGCACATGTTTTTCGAGCGCGTGATGCGCTTTAAGAATCACCATGGGAGCGGCGGCTTCGAAACCTACGCGGCCTGTGATGCCGATGATGGTGTCGCCCACGTGAATATCGCGGCCGATGGCGAACGCGCCTGCGATGCCCTGCAGGTAAATGATCGCCTCCGTGGGATGCGAGAATTTTTTATCGTTGACGCCGAGCAGCTCGCCTTTTTCGAAGGTCAGCTCTACCTGCTCGGGTTCATTTTTCGTTAGCTGGGTGGGCCATGCATGTTCGGGCAACATACCGTTGGAGGTCAGCGTTTCCTTTCCGCCTACGGACGTGCCCCAGATGCCTTTGTTGATGGAGTACATGGCTTTCTCGAAGTTCACGTGCACGCCTTTGGACTGAAGGTACGCGATCTCTTCCTCGCGGCTCAGCTTGAGGTCGCGGATGGGGGTGATGATCTCCACGCCGGGGATCATGATGTGAAAGATCATGTCGAACCGTACCTGGTCGTTGCCCGCGCCGGTGGAGCCGTGCGCTACGGCGTCCGCACCCACTTCCTTCACATATTCCGCGATGGCGAG
This sequence comes from Chitinophaga sp., assembly GCA_051958695.1. Classification (GTDB taxonomy): domain Bacteria; phylum Bacteroidota; class Bacteroidia; order Chitinophagales; family Chitinophagaceae; genus Chitinophaga. The sequence continues at coordinate 4,248 of JBQCFV010000182.1, forward strand.
GGCCTGGCTCATGCGCTCGGCGCTTACGCTCAGCGGATAGGTGTTATTCTTCAGCACATTGCCAAAAACGAGGTACCGGATCACTTTATCGTAATAAGAGCGAACCGCATCTACTGTCTTGTGACTTTTCACACCCAGACTGTAGGCGCGTTTCTCGATCTCCTGCAATTCTTCCGCAGTAAAACCGCCCGTATTTACGATCACGGAATGCACTTCATAACCTTTTTCTTCGGAAAGGTATTTTACGCAGTACGATGTATCAAGTCCTCCGCTGAATCCCAGTACAACTTTTTTAGCCATCTGTTGTTGTCTTGTTTATTTTAAAAATTCATTTTTCAAATTACAGCCACCCGAAAAAGAAGAACCGTTTCTTCCCCGCTCCTGCCGCGCCGCTGCCGCCGTTTTTCCGGGTCGATTTCAGCAGCACGTATTTTTTGTACCGCACCCATCTTTCAAACAGCGAAAAATTGCCTTTGAACTTGCGTTTCTTTTTCTCCTGCTGCATGTTGCCCGTGTGGGTCACTACCAGCTTGTTCCTTTCGGCCATGGCCCTTTCCTCTGCTTCCTTCAGCTTTTCGGCCGGGTCGTAAAGCATGGCGGTGCAAAGACAGTTCGTCCTGCTCTTGCTGGTCAGCACATCGAAGTTCACGCAGCTGCGGCAGCCTGTCCAGAACTCCTCGTCGTCGGTCAGCTCGCTGTAAGTTACGGGTTCGTACCCAAGGTCCGAGTTAATTTTCATCACGGCCAGGCCGGTGGTGAGACCGAATATCTTGGCGTCCGGGTATTTTTTCCGGCTCAGCTCGAATATTTTTTCCTTGATGGCCTTGGCAACACCGTGGCCCCGGAAGGCCGGGTTTACGATAAGACCGGAGTTGGCGACGAATTTTTCATGCCCCCACGCTTCGATATAACAAAAACCGACCCACTCTCCGCCTTTGGTGAGCGCGATCACCGCCTTGCCTTCTTCCATTTTCAGCTGCACATATTCCGGGGAACGTTTGGCGATGCCGGTCCCGCGGGCTTTAGCAGAAGCCTCCATCTCATCGGTGATGGTTTTGGCATAATGCTTATCGTCGGCAGTAGCTGCCCGTACGATGATATCTTTATTTTCCAACTTGTTAAAATTGAAAATTGTGATGCAATAAATTGATGAAATTCTTCCGTTTGAGGAAATTAACCCATGAGGGGGATCATGGTGCGATAGCGGGCATGGTTAACGGCGCTATCAAATACGAGGTCGTCGGGAGAGATATCTAAAGACAGGGAACCCAATAGCGTATACGCCACCTTCGAAAGAAGGGTGGTAAGCGGAGATGTTGGTATGGGCTGAGAGATATTCCAACTTCAGTTCAACGTTAAATTGTTATAAAATTCGTCTTTAGTGAATAAAGTATCCGCAAAGTTATAACATATTTAATTATGCAACCGATTTTTTTTGTTAAAATAAAAAAGAACGGAAACGAGGCAGGGCCGGTGTTTCCGTTCTTTTGCCGGGGTGTGCCGGCAGGGGGCCTGGAGGGGCTTTCCGCAGGGCGGTGCGAAGCGGATTCCGCCGGGCGCGCACCGCGTTTTCGGCGGGCAGCGCAGGGCGGATCTTCTCAGGCTACGCAGTGAGCTTCCGGAGCGGTTTCCCGCAGGCACTGACAGCGTCTCCTCAGGGCTACGTACCGTAAGCTAACAGCGTAACAGCGTATTCGCCCGGATTACCACCTGACTCGCTCCGGCTAGAATACCCCTGTTTCCGCGAAGGCAGGCGTGCCGTCTTTTTCATTGGCAGGCGCCAGAGCCGTCATTTTGAAGTAGCGGCATTTTACCGGTTGCGGAAGCTTAACACTTTGTTTTACAGGGTTGTTGAGAATATTGGCAAAGCTGCCTTCCGCCACGGGTTTGCCCCAGTTCTTACCGTCGTTGCTCACGTAAAAGGCGTACCGGTACACGATGCCGCCGCGCGGGTTCGGCGTGTAGGTGAAACCGTTCACCGTAGTGGTGCTACCCATATCCACTACCAGCTCGGCGGGGTATTTGAGGGCCGCATCGCGGAAAGTGGAGCCGGGATTGCCGTCTACTGCTGCTTTGGCGCCCGGGGTCACCGCCGTCCAGTTTTCAGGGGCGATGTCGAAGGTTTGGGTAACCGTAGCGCCGGATATTTTACCATTATTGATGAACGCTTTAGCTTTTACCGTGCCGGCTCCTTTGAAGGGAAACGCCTGGCCGGCGTATTTCGCGGACGACCGTGTAGGCTCGCTGCCATCGGTGGTATAGTAGATCACCGGGTCGGGCGACTGGCAGGTGATGGTCACTTCGCCGGATTTGCTGCGTTTGATCACCGGGTCCGCCAGCAGCTCGGGCGCTTTGAACAGCTTCACTTCGCTGATCACGGGACTTGCCAGCGCGTCCAGCAGGGTGATCTTCACGCTTGTGGTGGTCGTGTTTGGCAGCCGCAGGATGCGTTTGTAGCCAATGGTGGTTTCCCGCGCGATCTCGCGGTACTGGCCGCCGTCCAGCACGCTTACCGTAAAGGCTTTTACGCGCTGCCCCAAGGGGATGAACTCCTGGATGGCAACCCGGTTGAAGGTCACCGCTTTTTCAAAGCTCAGGCTGATCTCCGCGGTGTGTTTGCCTTCGGCCACGGCCCAGTAAGTATTGTAATTATTGTCAGTAAGATGAACGGCGCTGCTCATCGTATTGTTGGGGCGGTTGTTGGTGACGGCCGTTCTTGCACGCACTGCCAGGTTGGTTTTAAAATCCGCGTCCAGCGTACGTTTCAGTTCCATCAGGCGGACCGAGTCGTTCGCATGGATGCGGCCGCGGCGGTCTACCGGCACGTTCAGCAGCAGGTTTGCGTTGCGGCCCACGGAGCCGTAGTAGATGTCCAGCAGCCAGGGCAGCGTTTTTACCTTATCGTCCGTGCTGGGGCTGTAGAACCATCCCGGGCGGATGGACACGTCCGCCTCGCCGGGCACCCAGTCTTCGCCGCCGTCCTGGCCTTTGTTCAGTTTTTCCTGGATGCCGTGCATGCCCGGCGCAAATTCTTTCCGGTTGATCGTGCTCCAGTTGGTAGTGCCGGCAAAGCCGTTCTCGTTGCCGATCCAGCGGCAGCCGGGGCCGGCGTCGCTGAAGAAGATCACTTCGGGATGATATTTTTTTACGGTGCTTTCGAACAGGTTCCAGTCGTACACCTGTTTTTTGCCGTTCGGGCCTTCGCCGTTCGCGCCGTCGAACCATTGCTCGAACACGTCGCCGTATTTCGTATGCACTTCGCGCAGCTGGTTGGCGAACACCTGGTTGTATTCGGGCGTGCCGTATGCGGGATGGTTGCGGTCCCAGGGAGAGAGGTATACGCCGAACAGCAGGCCGTATTCCTTGCAGGCGGCGGACAATTCGGCGAGCACGTCGCCCTTGCCGTTCTTCCAGGCGCTTTCGCGCACGGTGTGTTTGCTGTATTCGCTGGGCCAGAGGCAAAAGCCGTCATGGTGTTTGGCGGTAATGATGATGCCTTTCATGCCGGCGAGCTTCGCAGTGCGCGCCCAT
>JBQCFV010000183.1:0-14573 GCA_051958695.1 Chitinophaga sp.
TTTCTTCATCGTTATTTCCTTTTAAAATTAGTATCCGGTATTCTGAATCAGATTTTTATCGATATCTATTTCACCCTGTGGGATCGGGAAAAAATATTGCCGGGAAAAACTCCGGTCTATCACTTTGGTACGGACAAAAAAACTGTTCCCGTCTGCGTTGACATTCATTCCGTGCACCGGTTTATTGAAATATTCGGTGGCAAGCCCCCAGCGGCGGACGTCGAAATAACGGGAATTTTCAAAGCCCAGTTCCACTCTCTTTTCCTTCCGGATCAGGTCCATTACGCCGTTTGCGTCAGTAGGGCGGGGCAATGCATTGGATCCCTCGCCATACATGGGGATGCCGGCCCGTTTACGAATGGCGTTCATGTGCTTCCATAGTTCGGGGCTGGAGGGATCGATATGGCAAAGCGCTTCCATATAATCAAAATAGATATGGGGCAGGCGGAGCAGGATGCACACCTGGGCCTGGTTGCGGTCGCCCGCCCCCATGTGCTTGCGCACCAGGTAGCCGGTGCTTGTATAGTCGTTTACGCCATACAGCTTGCCGCAGGGGCCGCTGTACGTGAAATCCGTGATATTGCCGCCGTTGGTGCCTTCAAACCATCTTTGCCCGGTAAAAGTGATGTCTGCGTAGAACCTGGGTTCCCGGTTTACATACATCATCCGTGTTCCTGCGGGCGCATACACCTGTCCGGTCGCAGAGATGAAATCAGCGTTGCTGAAACCATCTTCCACATATCCGGAAGCCTCGTTAATGGCGGGGCTGATGCCATCGGCCCGGTAGCCGTTGATGGGTGAGGTACCGTTGCTCATAAAGTACGCGTCTACCTGTTCCTGCGTTGCACCCAGCAGGCTGCCGCCTTTAAAGGCTCCGTCGCTGATGCGGCGGTCATTCGGCATACGGTCGTATTCCATGGTGCCGGAGGAGTTGTCGATACGGAAAAAGATCATCTCCGTATTATTCGATATTTGGTTCCTCAGCGTACGAACCCCGCGGCGGTAAGATTCATAGGGGTCGAAGCCGGCATTGTCCGGCCCGGGGAGCAGGTTCCCGCTTTTATCGGTATACATCAGTTTAAATCTGGCGCCGTAAGTATTGAAAAATGTTACACATTCATCGGCCACTTTCTGCCAGTTGGCCCTGATCGCTGCTGCGGCAGGCGCACCGGGGAAGAGTTTTTTCCCGTCGCGGTTGGTGAGGCCGGAATAATACGTGCATTCGCCGTTGAATAACCAGCTTGCCCTGAGCGTAAGCGCTTCAATAATGAAAGCCTGTGCGATGGCCTTATCGATGCGACCCATCCCTGAAACGGCATCTGAGGCCGCATTGTCTAAAAGGCCTTCGTTTTGCGCTTCTTTTAGTTGCTGCACGATAAAATTAAAACATTCATCTACGGTATTGCGCGGCAACTGTAATTCATCGGTCGGCGTGCCCTGGTCGTATTTTTGTTGCAGCACCGGCACGGGCCCGTATGCCCGTACGAGATAAAAATAATAAATGGCACGCATCGCTTTGGCCTCCGCCTTCCATTGGGCTTTTTCCGAAGCGCCTACCTGGTCGTCAGGCGTCTGATCGATATTGCCGATAAACTCGCCCGCCTGCTGAATACCGGTGAACCAGCTTTTCCAGCGGCATTTAACCATCGTTCCGTCCGTTGCATCGAGCGTGTTATTGTTGATCAGTTTTGCTTTGTTGCCGGGAGAAACATATTCTGATTCGTCGCTGGCGGCCGTCCAGGGGCCTGGCGTTCTGTAAAGCGCCGTTTCATGCACCTGGCGCTGGTTAAACTCGTCAGGGATGTAGGTGTACACGTTGGCCAGGTATCCCAATGCGCCGGACCTGGTCTGAAATATCTCGTTGGTTGACAAACGGTCCTGCGGAACCTGGTCGAAATATTTGGAACATGAAACGACTGACAGTACCAGTAATCCTATCGTGCATTTCAATATTATACGTTTCATTGCTGTCAGATTTAAAAAGTAAAGTTGATACCTATGGAAAGCGAACTGATATTCGGGTATTGGGTCCCGTCATTGGAATTCAGTTCAGGGTCCCATAGTTTGAATTTGGTAAATGTCAGCAGGTTGTATCCCATGATGTATACTGCCGCATTGTTGAGCTTCATGGTCTGCGCCCAGTGTTTGGGCAGATTATAGGATACCTGCAGCGTTTTGAGGCGTAAAAAGCTCATATCACGCACCCACCAGGTGCTCGGCTGAAAATTATTCTGGTTGTCTACGGTTTCGCCCCCGTATGAAAGCCGCGGGTAAAACACGTTCTGGTTGGGATTTTCTTCCGTCCACCGGTCGTCGATATTGTTATACAGGTTTCCTGCCCCGCCGCCCCCCATAAAGGGATTGATGCTGTTGCCCGCCAAAATGCGCTCGGCTTTCGCTACGCCCTGGAAAAGCGCGCCGACCATCAGGTTTTTCCAGGTTATATTAAAGCCCAGGCCATACACAAAGGCCGGATCATCGCCGCGGCTGATGTATGTTTTATCGTAGGCGTCTATCTGACCGTCGTTGTTCAGGTCCTTATAACGGATGTCTCCGGCTTTTACCGTGCCGAACTGCGTAGCGAAGGGCTTGGGCGTAATTATTTTATCTTCGCCTGAAAGCTGCTGCCAGCGCGCCATATCGTCGATTTGCACCTGTGTGAACAACCCTTCCGCAATATATCCTTTCTGCCCGAGGATCTTTTCCCCGAACTGGTTCATCCAGGAATAACGCTGGTCGGGCAATTCACCTTTGATCCACTGATCGTTGTTATAAGTGATGTTTCCTCTCAGATTGATTCTCCAGTTGCTGTTGAGACGCCTGTTGTACTCGATCGTTCCGTCAAATCCCCTGTTCTCCACTACGCCTACGTTGCCGTACGGCGAAGCCATATTATACCCGATAAAGGATGGAATGGAGTTTTCGCGTTTTAACAGGATGTTCTTGCGCTTTTCCCGGAAGATGTCGAAAATGATGGACAGATCGCCTCTGAGGGTCCTCAACTCGATACCCAGGTCCTGCTTCCGGGATTCTTCCCACACGAGGTCAACCGCAGTGTTGATTACCTCGTAGCCACCATATTTGGTACCGCTTACCCCAAAAACATACCCGAAGGAACCGTTGCCGTTTATCTGGTCCAGGTACATAAAACGCCTGTCCGAAACGTTGCTGTTACCAATTCTGCCATCGGTATACCTGAATTTCAGGAAAGGGATAACATTGCTCAAAGGTTCCCAGAACTTTTCGTTGGATATCACCCATCCAACGCCATAGGCGGGAAATGTGCCGTATCTTTTCTTTGGGGAGAAGTTTTCCGCGCCGGTATAGCCGATATTGAACTCTGCGAAATAACGGTCGCTCCAGGAGTAGGTGGCGCGCCCGGCAACGCCCTGCATCCTGTAGGGAATGGCATTTTCAAGTGTCCCCTGCGGATAGAGCAATCTCTGCTGCTGGTTGAACAGCAGCAATCCGCTTACCCGGTGGGCGCCGAACGACCGGTCGTAATTGAAAGCTGCTTCGAGGTAGGTTTTCTTGTTTCCCGATGCCGACTGACTGTACCCCAGCACATCAGACCCGGTATAGGTCCGGGTCAGGATCGGGTACCCGTCCATATCATACGGAACGTTCAGGTCCGTAAGATAATAGGTGGATTCCCGGCGGCTCTGGTGCAGCTGTACTTCATTATACACGTCATATGCAAACATGGCCGAAAAACTAAGCCCTTTTGTAAAAGCTTCCAGGTCCTGCGTAAGTCTCAGGTTTGAATAAACCTGGTTTTTTGCGGTATTATCATAGCCCCTGCGTGTGGCATCCGCATAAGGGTTCCTGAATCCCCCGTTCGGGTTTATACCCGGCACGTAAGCCTCTCCCTTTACATAAAACATTTTGGGATAGTCTACCGGAGAAATGCCCATAGCGGAATTATAAACGTCGTGCGACGAAATAGCCGGATAATTCCCTTCGCCTAAATAACCCTGCGCGCCTATTTCCACTTTTGTGGCGGGCGTAGCGTTTATCGTTACGTTGGTGGTAAAGTTATAACGGCTGTATTTCATCTTGGAGTTGTAACCGGTCACCGTTTTATCCGTGGTCATCATACCGGTTTCGTTATAATAACTTACCGAAGCATAATAAACGGCTTTCTCGCTTCCCCCGCGAACGTTTACGTTCGCTCTCCTGTTATATCCCCAATCGTTGAACACTTCTTTCAGCCAGTTTACATTCGGGTACAGGTAAGGATCTCTCCCCAACGCGGTATTATTGATATACTCCTGGGAATATTTTGGCGCCAGCCCGTCGTTGCGCAAAGCTTCGTTAGCCGCATTCATATACGCTATACCATCCGTCAGGTCCACTTTTTTTGTAAAGCGGGTAAATGATTCGTAATAATCGGCATTGATGGTGGGTTTCCCCATCCTGCCCGGTTTGGTTTTGACGATGATAACGCCGTTCGCGCCGCGCACCCCGTATACGGCGGTCGCTGAAGCGTCTTTTAAAATGGTGAGCGATTCAACGTCTTCCGGGTCCACATCATTGAAAGACCGCTCTACACCGTCAACAAGAATGAGCGGAGAAGCGCTATTGGGCGTCGAAATCCCCCTGATCCAGATATCGGCGACATTTTTACCCGGCTCCCCGGACCGTTGCACGGAGATTACGCCTGAGATCCTTCCCGCCAGCGCTGCCGTGAGGTTAGAGGACGGGATCTTTAAATCGCTCGCTTTCAGGGTAGACTTCGCGCCTATATTACTTTTTTTACGCTGCGTACCATAGCCGATAACGACCGTTTCGTTCAGTGCGGTCTCTTTCTGAACAAGGATTGCATCGTAGATGTTTTCGTTTGCGTTAACCCTTATTTGCAGGTTGCTGTATTCAATATGGCTTATTACAAGCACGCACTCTTTGAGTTCGGTACGCAGCTGGTAAAAACCATCGCTATCGGTCGTGGTGCCCGAAGTGGTCCCCTGGATGCCAACGGTGGCGCCCTGAACAGGTTTCTGGGTTTTGGAATCTATCACCCGTCCCCGCAACGTTCTGGGAACCTGCCGCCGCGGGGCTGCCGGGTTTCCTTTTATAATGATATGCTTCCCTTCGATCTCATGGGTCAGCCCCTTTGGCGAAAGCAGGGAATTGAGCACGTTGGTCATGTCTTCGTTCTGCACATGCAACGATACCTTGCCGGTTACGTCTATATCTTTTGAATAGATAAAAAGATAGCTCGTTTGGTCCTCTATTTTCTTAAGCACCTCCTTTAAAGAAATATTCTGCACATCGAGCGAAACCTTTCCGTCCTGACAGGCTGCCGCATCCACGTAATGGATGCACCACAAGAATACAAAAGCTGTGGCCGCCAGTCTTATCAGGTATCTGTAATTAACTCCCCGCATATGCACGCGACGGGGTACAAAAGACGATTTTGTAATACTATTCATGAATGAATCTGGATTTAAGCTGTTCTTAAATGAATACTCGCAATAGTTATCACCAGGCAGTGGTTGACCCTGCCCGCGTTATCAATTAATAAATACGTTGTGGTATTATTCCCGTCAGTTTATAATGACGTAGCCATCATCGCTGGAATTTTTAGTATAGCGGAGCCCATAACTGTGGCCAAGCACCTCAAGCGCATACTCCAGGCCATCGGAAACCCTGAATTTTCCGGTTAAAAGCAAACCAGGATCATTAAGCTGCCGGATGGTGATCTTTTTGCCGAATGAGCTTTCGAAGCGCTCCAATACTTCGGCAATAGGTACGTTGTCAAAAGCAATCAACCCGTCCTTCCATTTGTAGATATCCGTGTCGGTTACGGCGGAAACAACCAACGCTTCATTGATCAGCTCTGCCTTTTGCATGGGCACAAGGTCCAGGCTCTTTCCCCGCTGAGTGTTAACACGAACATGCCCTTCCAGCAATGCGGTAACAAAACGCGGCTTGTCCGCATATGCCGATACGTTAAAAGTGGTGCCGGTGACAACGATATTTCCTTTTGCGGTCGTTACAATAAATGGGTGCCCGGCATCTTTTTTCACCTCAAAATACCCCTCTCCGTTTAAATATACTTCTCTGGTACTGCCGCTGAAATTCTCGGGGTATTTAAACGTTGATCCGGCGTTAAGCCATACTACAGTACTATCCGGAAGGAGCATTTTTGTTGTTTCGCCGGGGGCAACGGACACCTGGACGTACCGGTTTTTATTCACATTGATAATATCCAACCCGGGAACGCCTTTGGTATAAATAAAACCGCCGATCCCTGCCAGCAACAGCACCATTGCGGCGCAGGCAGCAACTTTATGATGCGACAAATACCTGAGAACAGCTCCTCCCCGGACCTGGCGGCCGGGCTGTTTCGCGTGAAGCAACCGCTTTCTGAATCTTTGAAAGGCTTTATTTTTATCGTATAGACGTGCTTCTTTTTCACCTATTGCGACTGACCATGCCTCCAGTTTCTGCTGGAAATATAACTTGTTGGCAGCCGACGCACTCACCCATTGCAATAGCTCTTCCGTGGAATCCTCATCAAGTTCCTGCGCCAAAAATGCGGCAATTATTTCATCAACCTGGAATTTCATCTTTTTTAGAGCTGTTGGTTATAAGACAGCGAATCGGGGCAAGCGGGTAGTCAAAATCAAAAAAATATTTTGAGGAGGAGGATTATTACAATGGCAATGTGTTTTTCAAGCCGTTTCCTTAAGAAACGTAATGCATTTTTCATATGGTATTTTACGGTATTGACCGATATGCTGAGTTCCTGCGAGATATCTTCGTAACGCTTTTTCTCAAAACGGCTTTTTATAAAAACGAGCTTGCATTCAGGCGGCAGCTCATTGATGGCCTGTTTCAGTTCCACGTCCAGCTCTTTCTCCACTAATTGCCTGAGCGCCTCGTCCTTCGACGTGGCATGGGTAAAAAGATCCGCGTCCGGCATATTTTCACTGCGTACGCGGCTGGAAACGGGCACTTCGTACCGGGTACGCGCTAACGAAAGGTAGTTAAAACACCGGTTACGGACAGCGGTCATCAGGTACCACAACAAGGAAATTTCCACGTCCAGCGTTTCCCGGATCTCCCACAAATGAAAAATAGTATCTCCAACGATCTGTTCTGCCTGATCATGATCTTTTACATACTTATTCGCGGTATGGCACAATGTTGCATAATAAGTGTCGTATATATACCTGTAGGCTTTTTCAGAACCTTCTTTTAATTGGCTGACTACGATTTTTTCATTATGATCCATAGTTTCTAAATTCAATTATGGAATATCGTGTACGATTTATTTTACAGGCTATTTGCTGAATTTAATAACGAAAATGACTGAATGTTCCGCTCAGGTGGCCGGTCAGGATAAATTGTCAAAAGTATAGGGGGTAACGAGGCCCCCGGTCTATTGTGCAAACTATATAAAATTATGAAAAAACGAAGGTTTGTTTTTGACAGGCGATAGCGGAAGAAAGGCGATCAACCGCCGGAAAAGCGTTTGGCAGGTGCCGAAAAATAAAAAGCATTTACAGAAATCTGTAAATGCTTGATTTTGTTGTCGGGACGACTAGATTCGAACTAGCGACCCCTTGCACCCCATGCAAGTGCGCTACCGGGCTGCGCTACGTCCCGAACTTCCGGTACCGTGTTTAACGACGGGATGCAAAAGTAACCATTCATTTCATTTTTGCAAAAATTTTATCCGTTTTTCTATGATTTTCTGTCGATAACCACTCCCCCGCCGCTATACATCACACCACATAAAATACGTACATTTGCCCGGGACAAATTCAAATGATACATATTTTACTGAAAAGCGCAAAGATCGTAGCTCCTTCATCCCCGCTTAACGGGCAAATACAGGATATTCTTATCGAAAACGGCGTTATCACTAACATCGCCGCCAATATTCAGCACCCTTCCGCCCACACCGTCGCCGGCAAAAACCTTCACGTCACCACCGGGTTTATGGACGTTTTTGCACATTTCTGCGACCCCGGGCAGGAGTATAAGGAAGACCTCCGCTCCGGCGCCGCCGCTGCGGCAAAAGGCGGCTTTACCACCGTCATGATCGTGCCTAACACGCAGCCCGCCCTTCATACCAAATCGCAGATAGAATATGTGCTCAGCCAAAGCCGCACCAACGCGGTACGCGTGCTGCCCATCGGCGCCATCACCAAAAATCTCGAAGGCACCTCCCTCGCGGAAATGTACGAGATGAAAGAGACCGGCGCCGCCGCTTTCTCCGACGGGCTCAAACCCGTCCAGGCTTCCGGCATCATGCTCAAAGCCCTCCAATACGTGAAAGCATTTTCCGGCACCATCATCCAGGTACCGGAAGATACCAGCATCTCCGGTCACGGCCTCATGCACGAAGGCGTCTTTTCCACCCGCCTCGGCATGCCCGGCAAACCCGCCATCGCGGAAGAGATCATGATCAAACGCGATCTCGACCTGCTGCGGTATACGGAATCCAGCCTGCATTTCACGGCTGTCAGCACCCGCAAGGCCGTCGAACTGATCGCCGCCGCTAAAGCGGAAGGGCTCAGTGTTACCTGCTCCGTTACGCCATACCATCTGCTATTCACGGAAGAAGATCTCATGACGTACGACAGCTTCCTGAAAGTGAACCCGCCCCTTCGCAGCCGCGACGATGTACAGGCCCTGCGCGAAGCCGTAGCCAACGGCACGGTGGATTGCATCGCCACGCATCACCAGCCGCAGGACTGGGACGCCAAACAGGTGGAGTTCGAATACGCCAAGCCCGGCATGATCGGCCTGGAAACCGCTTTCAGCGTGCTCCGCACCGCGCTGCCCGGTCTTTCCCTCGAAAAGCTCGGCGAGCTGCTCAGCGTCAACCCGCGCAAAATATTCAAACTGCCGGAACTGAGCATCGCCAAAGGCGCACCGGCGAACCTCACTGTCTTCGACCCGTCGGAAGAATACCAGTTCACGGACGAACACATCGGTTCCAAAAGCAAAAACTCCCCTTTCATCGGCCGGAAACTGACCGGCGCCATCAAAGGGATCATCAACAATAACCAGGCATTCTTCGCATAGGCATGAAAACAAAAACGCATATCCAGTTCGGTCTTGCGGCCGCGGCAGTCAATTTTGCGCTGCTGCTGGTGCAGTTCTACACAAATACGCCCTTTGGCAGCACGCTGTTCAAGCTTCTCCCGATCGTATTCCTGTTTGCCCTGGTAATAGCCGCCTGTCTTAAATACAACAAAGAAACCGCCGGTAAAGCCGGTTTTGGCGAGATTTTTGGCGTAGGCTTCCGCACAACGGCCGTCACGATCGTAATTTTTGCTATATTGTTTTTTTTATTCGTGTGGATCGTGCCGGCTTATAAGGAAAGGTTCATCGCGGAAGTGATCGCATCGGCGCAGCCCGGCAACGCCACGCCCGCGGAAATGGAGGAAAGTCTCGCCGGCCTGCGGAAAAACTTTGCGATATCCGCGCTGGCAGGGCTGGAATTTATGACGCTGATCCCCGGTCTTATCGCCTCCGTTATCGGCGCAGCAATAGCTAAAAAGAAATGAAACAACTGGACATATCCGTAGTCGTTCCCTTAAACAACGAAGAAGAATCGCTGCCCGAGCTGGCCGCCTGGATCGCCCGTGTAATGGACGAAAACAGTTTCACCTACGAAATATGGATGGTGGACGACGGCAGCACGGACGAAAGCTGGAACGTGATCCGGCACCTCTCTTCCCAAAACCCGCAGATCAAAGGCATCAAGTTCCAGCGCAATTACGGCAAATCCGCCGCGCTCAACGAAGGTTTCCGCAAAGCGCAGGGCAACGTAGTGATCACCATGGACGCGGATCTGCAGGATTCCCCGGACGAGATCCCCGGCCTGTACGGCATGATCGTGAACGATGGTTTCGACATTGTCAGCGGCTGGAAAAAAGTACGGTACGACAATACCCTCACCAAAAATATTCCTTCCAAACTATTTAACTGGGCCACGGTCAAAATGAGCGGCATCAAGCTGCACGACTTCAACTGCGGCCTGAAAGCCTACCGCAAAAAAGTGGTGAAGACCATTGAAGTGTACGGGGAAATGCACCGCTACATTCCCGTGATCGCCAAGTGGAGCGGCTTCCGGAAGATCGGCGAAAAGGTGGTGGAACACCGCAAACGCAAATACGGCACCACCAAGTTCGGGCTCGAGCGTTTTGTGAACGGATTTCTCGACCTCGCGTCCATCACTTTCGTTGGCCGTTTCGGCAAACGCCCGATGCACTTTTTCGGCGCGCTCGGCAGCCTCTTTTTCCTGGTCGGGTTCCTTATTTCCGCCTACCTCGCTTTTGCCAAAATATTCTGGATGCAGTACAAAATGACGGAAAGACCGCTGTTCTTTCTCGCCCTGCTGCTGCTCGTCATAGGTTCCCAATTATTCCTCACGGGTTTCGTTTCCGAAATGGTAGCCCGTAACTCCCCGGAGCGAAATTCTTACCTGGTGGAGGAAACACTGGAAAACCCGCAAGGATGACAGGCAAAAAAATAGTATTGATCGGCCCGGCCCACCCCATCAGGGGCGGGCTGGCCGCTTTTAACGAAAGGCTTGCGAGGCAGCTCGCCGCGCAGGGCAACGACGTTAGCATCCACACGTTCTCGTTCCAGTACCCGGAATTTATGTTCCCCGGCAAAACGCAATACGCTGAAGGGCCGGGCCCGGCGGACCTGCGCATCTACCGCACGGTGCATTCCCTCAACCCGCTCAACTGGCGCAAAACGGGCCGCCGCATCCGCGATGAAAAGCCTGATCTGGTGATCATCGCCTTCTGGCTGCCGCTGATGGCCATGAGCCTGGGAAGCATCGCCAAAGTCGTCCGCGGCAATAAACATAGCCGCATTATCGGGCTGGTGCACAACCTCGTGCCGCACGAAAAAAGGCCGGGGGACGCAGCGCTCACCCGGTATTTCGTCAATAATTGCGACGCGTTCATCACCCTCAGCCGCGAAGTGCTGGCGGATATCCAAAAACTCACTTCCAAACCCGCCGTATTCGCGCCGCACCCGGTGTACGACAGCTTCGGGGATGCTCTCCCCGCCGCCGGGGCCAAACGGCATCTCGGTCTTGATGCGAACAAACGTTACCTGCTTTTCTTTGGTTTTATCCGCGCGTATAAAGGTCTTGACCTGCTGCTGGAAGCCATGCGCGACGAACGCATCCGCTCCATCGCCAACCTGGAGCTGATCGTGGCCGGTGAATTTTATGAAGACCGTAAAAAGTACGATCCCCTGCTGGGTGACAACGTAAAAGTGATCTCTGATTTTATACCGGATAATGAAGTAAAATATTATTTCTCCGCGGCAGACCTGGTGGTACAGCCTTACCGCAGCGCGACGCAAAGCGGCATCTCTCAAATGGCCTATCATTTTGAGAAACCGATGCTGGTAACCGCCGTGGGCGGCCTCCCGGAAATCGTGCCGGACGGGAAGGCGGGTTATGTGACCGCGCCCGACGCCAAAGCGATCGCAGACGGCATTGTGCGTTTCCTCTCCCAGCCTGCCGGCATATTTGACGCTTTTATCCGTGAGCAGAAACAGCTATATTCATGGGAGCATTTTGTAAATACCCTTGGTACGTTACAATAATTTGCAGGATTTGAGGTTAATGAAATGAAATTCCATTCGATCTCTAAAAAGACATCATTAACGAATGAAATGAAATTCCGTTCGACCTTTAAAAGACATCACTAACGAATGAAACGAATCACGGTCTTCCTCTTCTGTCTTCTCTCCACCGCCGCGATGGCGCAGCGCCTCAGTCCGGCGGACCAGGCTGCACTCGCCAAAACGGAAGATTCGCTGCGCGCCATCCACTACGATATCATCAACGGGAAAGTGGAAGACGTCCGCACCTCCCGCAACGACCAGTTCATCCCGCAGCTCGTGACAGCGCTGAAGACCAAATACTCTTTCGATTATCCATTCGATTCCATCCGCACGATGGCAAAGGTGTACCCGCAGGACAGCACCTTCCGTATCTTCACCTGGCAGCTCGCCAGCGACAACAGCACCTTCCGGCACTTCGGCGTGATCCAGATGAACACGAAAGACGGTTCGCTGAAGCTGTTCCCCCTGTTCGACAACTCCGATTTCACCCGCAATGCGGACACTATCACCAATACCAAAGGCTGGTATGGCTGCCTGTACTACGCCATGATCCAGCGGCATTATTTTAACAAAGAATATTACACCCTGTTCGGATGGGACGCCAACTCGCAGACCAGCCAGAAAAAGATCGCGGAAATGCTCACCTTCAAAAACGGCGAGCCCGTTTTTGGCGGCCCGTATTTCAGCTTCGCGGAAGATACCGTGCCGAAACCCATGCGCAACCGCTTCATTCTCGAATACACACGCGAAGCCGTAGCCTCGCTGAATTACAACCCCGAAATGGACATGATCGTATTCGACCATCTCATTTCAGAGACAGGTGAGGAATACAAAAAATACACCCTCGTGCCCGACCTCGACTACGAAGGTTTTAAATGGAAAGCCGGCAAATGGGTGCACATCGAAAAAGTATTCCACGACGCGCTGGAACAGGGCAAAGTACCGGTCGGCGAGCCAATGAATAAACAGAAAGTAGACCTCACCCGCCCGCGCACCGCCGAGGACATCAACGCCGAAACGCTCAAAAAACAGGCAGAGAAAGGAAAGAAGAAGAAAAAAGATTAAAACCCCGGAAAATCCTCCTCCGGCAAAGGCACATCATTCGTGGAATGATAAAAGAGATGTAATTCAAAAGCGCTGATCTTATCCATCGGGTAATATTTCGCCGGCCCGAAACCCAGCATCAGCCGAACTTCCCGGAGGCTGCCCTTCATGCCCCTGCCGTTGTATACCGGCACGAACACCACGCGTTTCCCAAAGGTCGTTACCGAATCCATGATGATAATGTCCGGGCGTTTGCCGCCGGTATATTTGACGTAATATTCGCGTGCCAGCTTGAATTTGCGTGAAAAGCTCTTTTCATCCTCCCCTATTTCTTTCAGTTCCGGCGCCATCAGTTGCCGCAAAGCCTTTTCGTCGTTGTTTTCGATAGCAGTCAATACTTTAGCGCTGGTTTCCACGATACGGCGTTTTTCAGGATCGGCGGCGCCTTCTTTGCAGGCGGCGGCGAGCAGCAAAATGATAAAAGTCCATATCCTCCAGGTGTATTTCATATAGCCAGGCATTAACAGGTGTTCAATTTAAAAAAAATCAGTACAAAAGGCTGAAAAAAAGCCGGGCGGCTGGCCCGGCTCAATTGTTTATCAGAACAACTCCGTCTGCACATTCCCTTCATCATCTACTTCCTTCTCCGATTCTTCATCCTCCGTAATCAATTCAATGCTCACAAAATCGTCGCCCGCGATCTTCGTGCCGACGGTTTTCCAGCCGGATACTTCGTAGGCTTCATGCAGCGCGATCTCCTCTTCTTCGGGCGAACGTTTTTTGCCGGTGCGCAGGATCGCGACGGGCTCGGCCTGGGTGGTTACCATCTCGAGGTAGTTGTTCGCGCCTTCTTTGATAAAGGAGAACTTATTGTTGAGCGTTTGCGTTTCGATCTTGAAACGTTTGATGTTGAACTGTTTTTTGTCCGCGTCGTAATATACGGCGGTCACGATACGGTCGGGATTGAATTTTTCGATGTATACCGCGTCGTTGGATTCGTAACGGTTGGTGATCTCATAATTGGTCAGCTCGTAAGTGCCGTTTTTATAGAACACGAGTATTTTGTCGTCGCCTTCGAAGGAGCCGACGTACAGGCCGCGCTGCTCTGTATTAAGACGGCCAACCGCGTCGTCGTACCAGATCTTGATGCCGCTGAGCGTGGAGGCGCCTTTCTCCTTGAATTTCACGGTGCGGATCGGCCATTTGGTCACTACGTTGCCCATGGAGCCACGGGCTTTGATGGGAATGGTCTCGAAATAAAAATCAAATTCCTTTTTCTTGGCGGCGCAGTTGGGACTGAGGCGCACGGTCACTACTTCCGCCTCGCCGTTGGGGTTGGCGGTGAAATAATGCACTTTGGAACCTTTCTCTCCTTTGGTGAGCTGGTATTCCTTGTCGCGGGTAACGCCGGTTACGTTGAAGCGTTTGGCAAGACTGTAGCCGGTTTTGCCGTCCACGTAGATCATGTTGTAGGTCATGCGCTCGTCGCCTTTGCGGAACACGTCTACGTGGATGATGTCTTTCCCCACGAAGGTTTTATCGGCAACCTTGGTCACGAGCATCACGCCGTCGCGGCGGAATACGATGATGTTGTCGAGGTCGGAGCAGTCGGCCACGAACTCGTCCTTTTTGAGCGAGGTGCCAATGAAACCGTCCGCGCGGTTCACGTAAAGTTTGGTATTGGCGATGGCTACCTGCTGCACCTGGATGGTGTCGAACAGTTTGATCTCGGTTTTGCGCTCGCGGCCTTTGCCGTATTTTTTGAGCAGGCCTTCGTAGTAGTTTACGGCGAAGTCGGTGAGATTGGCGAGATCGTGCTTTACCTGTTTGATGTCGGCCTCGATGCCTTTGATCTGTTCGGCGAGCTCGTTGATATCAAGACGGTAAATGCGGCGCACGGGTTTTTCCGTGAGCTT
>JBQCFV010000184.1:0-5122 GCA_051958695.1 Chitinophaga sp.
GAACCGGAGCCCGGACCGATTGCGTTGGATATTCCGCCGCCGGCGCCCAGGAAACCCCGTATTGCCGAAGATGTAGCCTTCGAGATCAAGCCGGTATACGAAGACCCGACCGACGAAGAAGTGGAAGAGATCGTTCCTGTCCGCGAAGCCGTGTCCGTAGACCCCTACGAGCCTACGCTGGACCTCCGCGATTACAAATATCCCGCCCTGGACCTGCTGGAGAACCATGGCACCGACAAGATCGTGCAGGACGCTTCGGAGCTGGAGAAGAACAAGAACCAGATCATCGACACGCTCAAGAACTACGATATTTCCATCCAGAAGATCAGCGCCACTGTCGGCCCCACCGTTACCCTGTACGAGATCGTGCCGGCGGCGGGCGTGCGCATTTCGAGGATCAAGAACCTGGAAGACGATATCGCCCTCAGCCTTTCGGCGCTGGGCATCCGCATCATTGCGCCTATTCCCGGGCGTGGCACCATCGGTATCGAGGTGCCGAACGTGAAAAAAACGATCGTGTCGCTGCGCAACATGCTGGCCTCCGATAAATTCCAGCATAGCCAGATGGACCTGCCCATCGCCATCGGTAAAAAGATCGACAACGAGAACTTTATCGCCGATCTCGCCAAAATGCCCCACCTGCTGATGGCGGGCGCTACCGGGCAGGGTAAATCGGTGGGCATCAACACGCTATTGGTGTCGCTGCTGTATAAAAAACATCCTTCGCAGCTGAAGTTCGTGCTGGTAGACCCGAAGAAAGTGGAGCTGTCGCTATACAAGCTGATCGAAAAACACTTCCTCGCCAAGCTGCCCGGCGAAGAAGACGCGATCATCACCGACACCAAAAAGGTGGTGCATACGCTCAACGCATTGTGTATCGAAATGGACCTGCGCTACGACCTGCTGAAAGAAGCCGGTACCCGCAACATCCGCGAATACAACGGCAAATTCACCCAGCGCAGGCTCAACCCGCAGAAAGGCCACCGCTACCTGCCCTTCATCGTGCTGGTGATAGACGAGTTCGCCGATCTCATCATGACGGCGGGCAAGGAAGTGGAAATGCCGATCGCGCGCCTGGCCCAGCTCGCCCGCGCCGTGGGCATTCACCTCATTATCGCCACGCAGCGCCCGTCCGTGAACATCATCACGGGCACCATCACGGCCAACTTCCCGGCCCGTATCGCGTTCAAAGTCTCTTCCAAGATAGATTCCCGCACCATCCTGGACATCGGCGGCGCCGAGCAGCTGATCGGCCAGGGCGACATGCTCATATCCTTCAACGGCGAGCTGGTGCGCCTGCAGTGCGCATTCGTGGACACGCCCGAAGTGGAAAGCGTGGCCGAGTTCATCGGCGAGCAGCGCGGCTATCCCGATGCCTTCCTGTTGCCCGAGTACATCGACGAAAAAGACATGGAAGGCAAAGACTTCTCGCTGGCCGACCGCGATCCGCTCTTTGAAGAAGCCGCCCGCGTGATCGTGCAGAACCAGCAGGGCTCCACCTCGCTGCTGCAGCGCAGGATGAAGCTGGGCTACAACCGCGCCGGCCGCCTGATGGACCAGCTGGAAGCCGCCGGGATCGTAGGTCCGAACATGGGCAGCAAGGCCCGCGACGTAAATGTGAAAACAGAGGCCGATCTCGAAGAAATCCTTAACAGTATGTTATAATTGGCGCCAACCTTGCCGCAGGCTTCCGCTTTTGGCGGAAAAATGCGAATTTTGCATTTCTTTAACATGGCGGTATAAACTTACCGGCATAAGATTTGGTCTAATTCCCTACAACTAGAACATTTTAAACTTATGACGATGAAGAAAACGGTATTAACAGGTCTGATTATCTGCGGGATGACATTCGGCGCCGCCGCCCAAAACAGCTCCCTCGGCAAGAACGATCCGAAAGCCAAGGTGGTGCTGGACGGTGTGAGCAAAAAATTCAAATCCCTCAAATCTGTTATCGCCAATTTCGTATTGAAGATAGAAGGCGCCAATAACAGCGTGAACGACACCAAAAAAGGCTCCGTTTACGTAAAAGGCCCGAAATACAAAGTGGTGATGGACGGGCAGGAGATCATCAGCGACAACACCACGTCCTGGACCTACGCCAAAGACATCAACGAAGTGACCGTGAGCAACGTGGATCATAGCAATACCAGCATGACGCCCGCCAAGATCTTCACCAACTTCTACGATAAGGACTTCCTCTACCGCCTCACCGGTGAAACCACCGAAAAAGGCAAAGTATTGCAGAACATCGAGCTGACGCCGACCGATAAATCCAAGAACTTCTTCAAAGTGCTGGTAGACGTGGATAAAAAGAACCAGACGCTGGCCCGCATGCGGGTATTTGAGAAGAACGGCAACCGTTACACTTACGAGATCACCAACTTCAAGCCCAACGGCGCGGTGACCGACGACCTGTTCACCTTCGACGCTAAAAAGTATCCCGGCGTGGAAGTGGTGGACCTCCGCTAACAGAAACCTTTTCAACAGTATAGGAACGGCTCCCGCGAAGGGGGCCGTTTTTCTTTAACAGCGGCGAGTCTCCGCCGAATGTCATGTATCGGCCGCAACTAACATAACTTTGCATTTTTTTGCTACATTTGCCAAGTTTTATTTTAAAAATCAAGCATTATGGCATACGACGTAATCGTAATTGGTAGCGGCCCCGGTGGATACGTGGCGGCTATCCGGGCTTCTCAACTGGGATTTAAGACAGCCATCGTGGAAAAGGAGAGTTTGGGCGGTATCTGTCTGAACTGGGGCTGCATCCCTACCAAGGCATTGTTAAAATCCGCGCAGGTAGTTGAATATATCAACCATTCCAAGGATTACGGCGTAACCGTTGAAGGTTCTGCGGTTGATTTTCCTGCCGTGATCAAACGCAGCCGCGGCGCTGCCGATAAAATGAGCAAAGGCGTTCAGTTCCTCATGAAGAAGAACAAGATCGACGTGATCATGGGCACCGCGAAGCTGAAGTCGAAAGGCCAGATAGAAGTGACCGATAAAGACGGCAAAACGAGCACGCAGGACGCCAAGCATATCATTCTGGCTACCGGCGCACGCGCACGCGAGCTGCCGAACCTGAAGATCGACGGCAAGAACGTGATCGGCTACCACCAGGCGATGAACCTGCCCACGCAGCCCAAAAGCATGATCGTAGTAGGCTCCGGCGCCATCGGCGTTGAATTTGCCTATTTCTACGCCACCCTCGGCACTAAAGTGACCATCGTTGAATTTATGCCGCGCATCGTGCCGGTGGAAGACGAAGATATCTCCAAAGAGCTGGAAAAGATCTACAAGAAAAAAGGCATCGAGGTAATGACCAACGCCAGCGTGGAAGCCGTTGAAAGCGCCAAAAGCGGCGTGAAGGCCAAGGTGAAGACCGCCACCGGCGAAGTGACCCTCGAAGCGGACGTTGTGCTGAGTGCCGTAGGTATTTCCGCGAACATCGAAGGCCTGGGCCTCGAAACACTCGGCGTAAAAACCGACAAAGGCAAAGTGACCGTTGATCCCTTCTACGCCACCAACGTACCGGGCATCTACGCCATCGGCGATATGGTGCCGGGCCAGGCGCTGGCGCACGTTGCTTCCAAAGAAGCCATCGTTTGCGTGGAAGCCATCGCTTACAACGAGAAAAAATACAATCACAAACCCCACCCGATCGATTACAACAACGTGCCGGGCTGTACGTATTGCACGCCTGAGATCGCATCCGTGGGTTATACCGAGAAAGCCGCCAAAGAGGCCGGTTACGAAGTGAAGGTGGGCAAGTTCCCCTTCAGTGCTTCCGGCAAGGCCGTGGGCGCAGGCGCAACCGAAGGTTTTGTAAAAGTGATCTTCGACGCCAAATACGGCGAATGGCTGGGCACGCACATGATCGGTATGAACGTGACCGAAGCCATCGTACAAACGGTGACCGCGCGCACGCTCGAAACCACTTACATGGAAGTGCTCGATTCCATCCACCCGCACCCGACCATGAGCGAAGCGGTGAAAGATGCGATAGAAGTAGCTTACGGCGAAGCGATCCACCTGTAAATCAAACGATTGATATAACAGATTGGGCTGACCGGGATTTCCGGTCAGCCCATTTTTTATCCGGGAATACGGCAGCCCGGATTATGCGGCGCCGCGGGAAAAATACGTATGGCGTCAGGCCGGTGTATGCGGAAACTCATGATATACAGCCGGCCGCAGGAATGCTCCTTTTCCCTGATGGTTAATCCTCCGGTTATCAGTAAATTGCCGCTTTGATTCACCAAATCCATCTTATGAGGCAAAAACTAGTTACCTGCACACTGATCGCCATCTTATCCCTGGCGCGGCTTTCCGTATTTGCCACGGAAGGCATGTGGCTGCCGCAATTGCTCGGCAGATTGAACGAAAAGGAAATGAAAGGCATGGGGATGAAGATCTCTGCGGCTGATATCTACAACGTGAACAAAGGCAGCCTGAAAGACGCCATCGTGAGCTTCGGCGGCTTCTGCACCGGCGAGATCATTTCTTCCAAAGGCCTGCTGCTCACCAACCACCACTGCGGCTTCGACGCCATCCAGAAACATTCTTCGCTGCAGAATAATTACCTCGAACGTGGCTTCTGGGCGCGCAGCATGCAGGAAGAGCTGCCCAATCCCGGCCTCGCCGTCACTTTTATCGTACGCATCGAAGACGTGACGAAACAGGCGCTGCAAGGCGTTGCCGAAGGGCTTACGGAGATTCAGCGCCAAACCGCCATCGACCGCAACCTGGCCGCCATCCAGGAAAACGCGAAAAAGGAAAGCTGGCAGGGAACGCTCGTCAAACCTTTTTTTGAAGGCAACCAGTATTTTTTATTCGTGACCGAAACGTATAAAGATGTACGGCTTGTAGGCGCGCCGCCGTCTTCCATCGGCAAGTTCGGCGCCGATACGGACAACTGGGTGTGGCCGCGTCATACCGGCGACTTCTCCATGTTCCGCGTATATACCGGCAGGGACGGGCGCCCCGCAGACTATTCGAAAGACAATGTGCCGCTCAAACCCAAACACTTCCTGCCCATTTCGCTGGACGGCGTGGCGGAGAACGATTTCACGATGGTGTTCGGTTTTCCCGGCCGCACTTATGAATACATTCCCTCCGAATCGAT
>JBQCFV010000185.1:0-3131 GCA_051958695.1 Chitinophaga sp.
CGATCCTTTCCAACTTTAAAGGCGGTTTGAACGTATTGGATTACTTCATTTCTACCCACGGTGCCCGTAAAGGTCTGGCCGATACCGCCTTGAAAACAGCGGATGCCGGTTACCTGACCCGCCGTCTCGTAGACGTTGCGCAGGACGTGGTGATCACTGAAGAAGATTGCGGTACCCTCCGCGGTATTGCCACCCAGGCGCTGAAAGACAACGAAGAAGTAGTAGAACCGCTGTACGACCGCATCCTGGGCCGTACTTCCCTGCACGACATCTTCAACCCGCAGAACGAAGAAGAGCTCTTCGTGGCCGCAGGTGAAGAGATCACGGAAGATATTGCCAGGAAGATCGAAGACAGCAGCATCGATATGGTAGAAATCCGCTCCGTGCTTACCTGCGAAAGCAGGAGAGGTGTGTGCGTGAAATGTTACGGCAAGAACCTGGCCACCGGGTACACTGCTCAACGCGGCGACGCCGTAGGCATCATCGCGGCGCAGTCCATCGGCGAACCGGGTACCCAGCTTACACTGCGTACGTTCCACGTAGGTGGTGTGGCAGGTTCCGCTTCCGTAGAATCTACCCTCAACGCCAAGTTCGACGGTACCGTACAGTTCGACGGCCTGCGTACCACCACCTTTGAGAACAACGAAGGCGAAAAGGTACAGGTGGTTATCGGCCGGACCGGTGAGCTGAGGATCATGGACGTGAAGAACGACCGCCTGCTGATCACCAACAACGTGCCTTACGGCTCCACCCTGATGGTGAAAGACGGGCAGAAAGTGGCCAAGGGCGATGTGATCTGCTCATGGGACCCCTTCAACGCCGTTATCGTATCAGAGATCGCCGGTAAAGTACGCTTCGACAGCATCCTGGAAGGTATTACCTACCGTGAAGAGGCCGACGAACAAACCGGCCACCGCGAAAAAGTGGTGATCGAAACCAAGGACAAGAACAAGATCCCCTCGCTGCTGGTAGACGGCAACAAGGAGGTGAAATCATACAACCTTCCGGTTGGCTCGCACATCATCGTTGAAGAAGGCGTTCCCGTGAGGGCCGGCCAGGTGATCGTGAAGATCCCGCGCGTGATCGGCAAGCTGAGAGACATCACCGGTGGTCTGCCCCGTGTTACCGAGCTGTTCGAAGCCCGTAACCCGAGCAACCCCGCTATCGTTTCCGAGATCGACGGTGTTGTGGCGTTCGGTAATATCAAACGCGGCAACCGCGAGATCATCATCGAAAGCCGCGAAGGTCAGGTGAAAAAGTACCTCGTTCCGCTGACCCGCCATATCCTTGTACAGGACGGCGACTTCGTGAAAGCAGGTACCGCGCTCTCCGACGGTTCCATCACCCCGGCAGACATCCTTTCCATTAAAGGTCCGTTCGCAGTGCAGGAATACCTGGTGAACGAGATCCAGGAAGTATACCGCCTGCAGGGTGTGAAGCTGAACGATAAACACATCGAGGTGATCGTGCGCCAGATGATGCGTAAAGTAACCATCGAAGATCCGGGAGATACCCGCTTCCTCGAAGGCGATACCACCGACAAGTTCGAGTTCTTCGAAGAGAACGATCAGATCTTCGACAAGAAGGTTGTGACCGAAGCAGGCGATTCCGCCAACATGAAAGCCGGTCAGATCGTTACGCTCCGCCAGGTGCGCGAAGAGAACAGCATCCTGCGCCGTGCGGACAAAAAGCTCGTGGAATACCGCGACGCCGAATCCGCAACGTCCAGCCCGCTGCTGCTTGGTATCACCAAAGCATCGCTGGGCACGCATAGCTGGATCTCCGCAGCGTCCTTCCAGGAAACCACCAAAGTACTGTCTTCCGCGGCCATCAACGGCAAAACGGACGATATGCTGGGCCTGAAAGAAAACGTGATCACGGGTCACCTGATCCCTGCCGGTACCGGTCTGAGAGAGTTCGAGAACATGATCGTAGGTTCGAAAGAAGAATACGACATCCTCGCATCTTCCAAAGAAGTGTTCCAGTTCGACGAGGAAGAATAGGTTTTAAGCCTTTACTGATAGTCCTGAAGCCGCGCTGTAAAAAGCGCGGCTTCTTTTTTGCCCTCTTTGAAAAACATTGTTACCAATTCATAAATTCTCCCGCTGCTATTTTGATTTATCCGCTCACCATTGTATTTTGTAACTTTATGTAACAAAAGTGAAAGCGGAAAGAAATAATCCGTAAGCTTGCGTAACTGGTACAAACGAAAAGAAAACAACATAACATGCGTTTACGTTATCGAATCATGATCCCGGCATTACTGGCAGCAGCCGCCGTGAACGGGCAATCGCCCGCGCTCCACCTGGACAATTACACCATTCCCGTCGGCAAGTCCGGCGCTACGGTGGGCCACATTTATACGCCGCAGGGCGCGGCAAAAGGCGTGCAGCTGGCCGAAGATACTTCCGGCCTGTTCACCATCAGCAGGAAGGGCGTGCTGCAGCTGAAGAAAAAAGCCCGCCTCGGCGCGGACGCAGCCATGCAATACGCCGTAACGCTGAAGACCGGCAACGAAAGCGAATCCTTTATCCTCGTAAAAGATGAATTTAACCGCAACAAAATAGTCGCGCACCGCGGCGCGTGGAAACATCACGAAGGCAGCCAGAACTCCATTACCTCCTTCAGGGACGCCGTGCGCCTCGGCTGCGAAGGTTCGGAGTTCGACGTATGGCTATCCAGCGACGGTGTGCCCGTGCTCAGCCACGACCCGCATATCGGCGGCAAAACCATCGAGGAAACGCCCATCGCGGAGCTGACCTCCATCGCGCTGAAGAACGGCGATCATGTGCCCCTGTTCGAAGATTATATCAAGGAAGGCATGAAGCAGAACAAAACCCGCCTGGTGCTGGAGCTGAAACCCTCCAAAACCGGCCGCAGCATACAGCTCACGCAAACCTGCATGGATATGATCCGCAAGTACAAATGCGAAGCCTGGATGCTGTACATCAGCTTCGGTTACGACATCTGCCAAAAAGTAGTAGAGATCGACCCGCATGCGAAAGTGGCGTACCTGGCCGGTGATAAGTCGCCCGCGCAGCTGAAAGCGGACGGTATCTGGGGTTTTGACTACAACCAGAAAGTGCTGGACAAAGATCCCGGTCTTTTCAAAGAAGCCCGCAAACACAACA
>JBQCFV010000186.1:0-15075 GCA_051958695.1 Chitinophaga sp.
CCAGCGAAAAAGCCTGATATTTTTTACCCGGTTAAAATGAACGCATGAAACTGATCGCAGACGGAGGGTCTACCAAAGCCAGCTGGTGTTTGGCAGGTCCGGGAAAGGAGCCGTTATATTTCTGTACGGAAGGATACAATCCATATTATGTAAACAGCGAGTACATCCGGCAGTCGCTGCACAAAGCATTACCCCCGGAAGTGCCGCGGGCGGCGGTAACGGAAGTGCATTTTTTTGGCGCGGGTTGCGAACCCTCTACCGAAACGGTATTGATACGGGGGCTTAGCGCATTGTTCGGACAGGCGGAAGTAACGGTCGGCAGCGACCTGCTCGCTTCCGCGAAAGCATTATTGGGCAACAAGCCAGGCTTTGCGGCCATTCTCGGCACGGGCACCAATTCCTGCCTGTACGACGGCACGCAGGTCACGCATAACATCGACCCGCTGGGGTATATGCTTGGGGACGAAGGCAGCGGCAGCTATATCGGCAAAAAACTGCTGATCGCGTATTGCCGGGAGTACCTCCCATTACCGCTAAGGCGGCGGTTCTTCGCGGAGTATGGTCTTACAAAAGAACAGATCATGGAGCGCGTATATAAAGACCCGCTGGCCAACCGCTTTTGCGCGGGCTTTGCAAAATTCGTCAGGCAACACCTGGACAATGCGTTCGTATACCGTTTGGCATCGGACGCATTCCATGATTTTTTTCGTTCCCTGGTTTGCCAATACCCGGGTTACGCCGGTTACACGCTCACTTGCGCCGGTTCCATCGCATTTTATTTTGAAGACCTGCTGAAGGAAACCGCCGCGCATTACGGCATGGCCACCGGCCGCATCATCCAGGACCCGATCCGGGGCCTGGCGGAGTATTACCGGCAGCAGGAAAGCGTAAGCAGTGAATGATCGCAGCATGAGAAAAGGGCACTATATTGAAGTGCCCTTTTTTTGAATTGCACGGAGCGTCCGTGCAAGCTCATACAGCGGAATCGCTACCCGCCGGAAGAGAAGGAAATGTACCGGATTGCGGGTACAGCTCCTTTATGTATTAGACCCATGTTATAGACGGATTTTATTGTTACGCGCGCCCGGTGTTTTGCATCGGCGCCTGCTCCATACTTATCACGGCGTTTGTATCAGCGCTTCGTGCTACACATGCACGCAACACGGTTTTGTATTGGCCGTGGTCATAAGCTTCCTTTCTGCACGTCAATGAATTTATACAGCTCCGTACCCGCCAGCAGCAAAGCTCCCGTGCCGTAAGCCTCCGTACTCTCCGCGTTCACCGTATTCGGCGCTGCGCCGATCGGCTGCACGAAACCCGGTTTGCCTTCGGGCGTTACGGACGATGCCAGCGCGGCCCATGCGTTTTTCGCTACCGGCCAGTAAGTTGTTTTGTCAAGCAAACCATGATTCATTCCCCATAACAGCGCATAGCAGAAAAATCCCGTGCCGCTGGTCTCTTTGATATTGTAGCTGTCCGGGTCGAGCAGGGATGCGTGCCAGCTGCCGTCAGGCTGTTGTATCGCCGCAAGCTTCCCGGACATTTCGCGGAAGAGCCTGATGAAGCGTTGCCTGTCGGGATGACTGGCGGGCATGTTTTCCAGCACTCTTACCAATCCTGCCAGCACCCAACCGTTGCCTCTCGACCAGAATACTTTTTCGCCGTTCTTTTCACGACGGTCAAAATACCTGCCGTCGCGGAAAAAGAGCTGCTCCGAAGGATCGTAGAGATAGTCTGTCGTTTTCCACCAGAGCCGGCTGGCGAGGTCGAGGTATTTCGGCTGACCGGTGGCCGTTGCGAGATAGCTCAAAGCGGTAGGCCCCATGTACAACGCATCGCACCACGACCATTCACGGAAACGGATAGCGCCGTCCTTCCATTCGAGCGATTCATTGTTGGGTTTGGCGAGAATGCTATCCGCCAATGCCTGCCAGGGAGCGATCATTTTTTTGTCACCGTATTTCATATAAAGCATGGAATACACCTGCCCGATACAATAATCGTCCGCGAAGAACCGCCGCGGGCCGGGCTGCCAGTCCATCGCTTCGGAAGTTTTCCGTACGTAGTTGATGAACCTGCGGCTCCGGCTGACGTCATTCAGCGCCATCAGGCCGGTAAGACCGGTCGCGTTCACCCAATGGCTCATCCTCGGTTCTTTCACGCCTTTGTTCCAGCGGTTGATCTGCCAGTCCGCCACTTTTTCCATCAGCTTCCTGATATCTTTTTGCCGGAGCGATACCGTAGGCGTAGCGGAGGGTTTATCTGCGAGCCGTATTTCCATCGTGCCGCCTTTCATCAGCGACGCATAATCTACCTGGTAGCCCTCATGTGTTCTACTGTTCAGGGAAATGGAAGAGATATATGCCGAAGCCGCCGTTTCTTTTTGCGAAACGATCCTGAATACTTTACCGTTTTCCAACCGCAGCGTTACTTCGTCAAAGATCGGGGAGGAGATGGCGTACTGGCCGGAAACAGGGCTCACCGGGTAGAGCCCGATGGCTGCCATCACGTACCAGGCGGACATTTGCCCGGCATCGTCGTTGCCGCTTAGCCCGCCGGGGCCGGTCGTGTATTCGCTGGCAAGAATGTTCCTTACTTCGCGCTGCGTTTTCCAGGGTGAGCTGGTGTAGTTGTAAAGAAAAGGCACCTGGTGCCCCGGCTCGTTGCCATGCCAGTATTCCTTCATCCGGAAAACATCGTCCAGCGCCGCTTCAAATTGCTGCGCGCCGCCTTTCAGCCGGATGAGGTCTTCCACGTTATGCGGCACGTACCAGGTGTATTGCCGCGGCGTGCCTTCGGTGATGTAAGGCGCGCGCTTGTCCGCTTCAAAAGGCGTGTACCAGCTGCCATTCGCATAACGCCCGCGCACAAAGCCGACGCCCGTATCGAATACATGCCGGTAGTTCAGGGCGCTGGCCGCGAGTTTCTGATAATCGTCTTTTTTGTTGAGAGCCTTTGCTACGAGCGAAAGCGCATGATCGTCATATGCATATTCGAGCGTTCGCGATACCTGTTCGTTTTTGTGGAACGCGTCGCGCACGCCGTCTTCCATCGGAACGTAACCGTATTGCAGGTAACTCTTTAATGCGCGCCGTCCTTTTCCGTCGGAGTATTCCGCAGTATCGGCGGGCGTTTCAAAGGCGTTGCGGCGCATCAGCGCATAGGCTGCCTGCACGTCGTAATCGCGGATGCCTTTAAGGTAGGCGGAGGCGATGAAGGCGGTCACATGATCGCCGATCATCGCGGATGTGTAGCTGTTCCAGCAGGGGAAGATCGGCAGCCACCCGCCCTGCTGCCCTTTGAGGATCATGGAGCGAACGAAGTCGTTGATCAGCGCCGGGTCGATGATCTCGTACAGCGGCAGCATGGTGCGGTAAATATCCCACATGGAAAAATCGTCGTAATAGTTGCCTTTTTCGAGCCGGGCGGTTTCGTACTGCCGGGAAAAAACAGGGTAGGTGCCGCTTACGTCGCTGAACAGGCGGGGCTGCTGCATGGTGTGATACAGCGCGGTATAAAAAATGTTTTTGGAATCATTGTTTTTTGTTTCGAACGTTATTTTGCGCAGCGCTTTTTCCCATTCACCGGCGGATCGTGATTTCACCGCGTCAAAATCCCGGTTAGCCACTTCCGCCTCCAGGTTCTTTTCGGCTTCCGCGATGCTGGTAAAAGAAGTGCCGGTACGGATAATGATCTTTGTTCCTTTTTTTAGCTTCCAGCTGGCGTATGCGCCGATGCCTGCCTGCCGGGAAAGACTGTCCGCCGGGGTTTTGCGGCCGTCCGCATAAGTGCCTGATCCTTCGAATGCGATTTCCGCTTTCACTACGAAATACCCGCTGAAGCCCGCCGGTTTCCCCCAGCCCTGGTAAATACGGTGCGCGGGATTGTATCCTTCTATCTGGTTCTTCTCACGGTTCACCCTGATAAAACCTTCACCCTGGTCGCTGTTGGGCGTTACCAGCAGGTGAAAGTTATCGTCGCGCTGCATAGTAAAGCGCAATACGCTGCTGCGGGCGAGGGCGGTCATTTCCGCAAGCAGATGGTATTCGTTGAGCTGTACGGCATAATAATGCGGCGCGGCCTGCTCTTCTTTATGCGAAAACGGTGTGGCGTATTCGGAAACGTTTACGCGGAGGGCGCCGGTAACGGGCATGATGGTAAAGCTGCCGTAATCCTGCGTGCAGGAGCCGCTAAGCCAGTGCGTGCCGCGGAAGCCGCTGAGCAGGCTGTCTTTGTACATGTACGGCGGCCTGCATTTCTGTTCGGAGGTGCGGGTTTGCGGCGTCCATTGCGTCATGCCGAAAGGCGTGCCTACGGCGGGGATGGTATTGGCATACTGTTCCGTGCCTTTGCCGTGGATGGCGCTGGCCACGATGGTGCTGGCGGCCGTTCCGATCAGCGGCTGCACGTAGGGCAGCAGGCTGTCAGGCGGAGACGCGGCGGCTGTTCCCCGCGATGCGGACAAAACGGTAATGGCGATCATCTGTAGGATAAATCCTGGGCGCATGCGATACTGGTTTTATTGAGCTGAAATTTTTTGTAAATGTTCCTGAATATAAGCGATCATGCCCGTAGTTGGAAACCCGTTGTTGGGCCGGCGTTTGGCGGGATCGTACCAGGTCTTCCATTTCGGGTTGCGGTCGCCTTGCAGGCAGGTGGCGTCGATGGCTTCCATTTGCGGCATGGCCTGTTTCATGAGCTGCGCCGCTTTTGCGATGTTTTGTTTGCCGCCGCCGGTGATATAGGCTTGTTTCAGCTTCGCGGCCTGAAGCAGGATGTTTTCCAGGTCGAGCAGCTGTTTGTACATCAGCGCGGGCAGGTACACATAATCGTGATAAAAATCGTTGCCTGATGACAATCCTTTCTCTGCGGCTTTGTAAGCGGCGGCTACCAATTCGTACCGCTCCGGCGTGCCGGGGGCTTCCAAGCCTTCGAATTTTGCAATGAACGACCCATGTGGCGTAGGCACTTCGGTGTCGCCGAGGAAGCCGATCAGCTTTTTAATATCCGAGAGTTTCTTTACATACCCTGTTCTGCCGAAATGGGAGGCGTGCAGCTTTTTCATGGAAGCGATGGCGGAGGGCGCGGCTTTTTTTCCAAAGTGCTCTTCGGCCCATTGCTCATAGAACTTTTCGCCGTCGAAGTTTTGCGGGTCGTACGCCCATTGGCCGAAGGCTTCGAGGTTTAGCAGGAAGGGGCGGAACGTTTGCCCGTTCACTTTCAGGTATTTGTCCGCGTTGTAACGTTGCTGCATAAATGTCATGATGGAATCTATCTTTGGCGGGCAGGGATCGTGTACGGTGTGATTTGTCCAGAAACCGGCGTGCATGTAGGTGCCGAAGGGATAGCCGCGCGTGCTGGCCGGCATGCGGTCGAAGTTGCAATAGCCGTCGTCCGCCCACACGACCGTAAAATCTTTTGGCGGCGTAAAGCCTTCGTTGAAGAGGTCCATGCCGTCGTCGTAGCAGGTGCATACTTTCAGCGCGTCCGGTTTGTAGATAGCGAGCACACTGTCGAAGGCCCTGAATACCTGGTTGAATATTTCCACCCTGTTTTCCCCGCAGCTGCTGACGTATGCGCGGTCCCATACCTGGTTCCTGGGGCGCAGCGAATAGATGTCCGCTTTGCCCAGCGGCGTTTTGGTGAGGTAATATACCCAGGTGGCGATCCATTTGTCTTTGTACTGGCTCCAGCAAAGCGCTTCGGTGTCGGTGATGGAACGCATGTGATACCCGAGGCTCATGTCCACCTGTATCTTCATGCCTTTAAGATGGGCGTAATCCATCATGCTGTCTACGAGGGGAAGGTTTACTGTATAGTCGGGCCGCAGCTCAAGGTAGGGTTTGCGGGTATAGAACTCCGGTCTTCCAAACATGTCGAAAGGATGTACGGCGTTGTAGCGTATCCTGCGGAGGGAATTGACCATCGCTTTCCAGGTTTCCATATCGTATTCCAGGAAAGGTTTGCTCATGTTCGCCAGCTCGTCCACGTCATTTTCGAAATAACATACGATGGGCACTTTCTGGGAAGGAATAATCCTGTTCAGGGGTTTACGAAGATCGGCAAGCTGTTTTTCAGCCGGTTTGCGTCCCGTCCAGTAATCCATCGGGTCGATGCCGAGCGTGGTGCGGGAATAGTCGTATACGGTATTCTGCATGCCTTCCACGGTATTGCCCGCGAGCCTCGTGACTGCGCCAATGGTGCGGATGATGCCGTCGCCTTCCAGCCGGATGTTTTTTTCCCTGATGATGCGCGATACCAGCCCGCTGCTCGCGGGCGTGCCTACAAGGTAATACTGTCCCTTGCCGGGCAAGGTTGCGGGTTCGGTAGTGATGCGGACGGTAGCGCCTGTTACTTTTTCAATATCCTGCCGGAGATCGTCGCAAACAGCCCGTTCCGTGGGCGTGCTGCGCGCGCCGTGATAGATAGTGACCTGCGCCTGCGTGACCGGTATGCCTGCCAGCAGCAGGATCGCGTATGTGAGAATTATTTTTATGGTCATGATTTGCACTGATTTTTCGTTATGCCTGCCGGCAGGAGAGTGTATATATCTGCTGGCATGAGTTTCATTGATTTTTCGTTGGTTGCGGAAGTCGTCCGGCCGCAACGGTTTACCGCATCCCCACGCGTTCCGCCCAATCTTCCCATTGCCGCTTCATTTCCTTCACCTGCCCGGGAGACGCCGCAGCACGGTCATTTTCCTCCACGCGGTCGTTCTCGAGGTCGTACAGCTCCCACGGCGCATCTTTCCCCGCCGACAAAAGTTTATACTTACCCGTTATAATTGCTTTTTCATCGTTCAGCGACCAGAAAACAGGCCGGTGCGGCTGCACTTTTCCTTTTTCGATCACCGGCAACAGATTCTGCCCCTCGGCCGGCAATACGCTGCGACCCTTGTACTGCGCAGGATAACGCGCGCCCGCCGCCGCGCAAAGCGTAGGCATGATGTCGGTCACATGCCCCACCTGTTTCATTACTTCTCCATTCCTTTGCCGCCTGATACCTTCGGGCCAGCGTACGATCAGCGGGGTAGAAATACCGCCTTCATAAATATCTTTTTTATACTGACGGAAAGGCGTGTTGCTTGCATTGGCCCAGGACTGCCCATAGCTCAGATAGGAATCAACACCGCCGGGCGGCAGCCCGTTCTTCCGGTGGTCAAGCCCTTCAGGCCCGCCTTCGGCGCAACCGCCGTTATCCGAGAGAAAGATCACGATCGTGTTCGAGGCTTTGCCCGTAGCTTCCAGCTGTTCGAGAATGCGGCCGATGCCCTGGTCCATCCTGTCGATCTGCGCGGCGTATACCGCCATTTTTTGCGCCATTTCCTTTTTTGTTTTTTCAGGCAATTGTGCCCATGCGATTACGCCGGTATCCCGCGGAGAGAGAGGAGTAGATGGGCTGATGATACCCAGCTCCGTCAGCCTGCGGTATCTTTGGATACGCAGCGAATCCCAGCCGCTATTGTATTTCCCTTCATAACGCGCAATATCTTCCGGCAGCGCGTGCAAAGGCCAGTGCGGCGCGGTATACGCGACATAAAGGAAAAACGGTTTCTCCGCTGTCTTTTGCCGCTTCAGTATTTTTCCCGCGTAATCGGTAATGGCGTCCGTCATATAAAACCCTTCTTTCGGCGGATAATAACGCTGATCGTCCAGGGCCATGGTACGCACTGTTTTCGGTGTTTTGTCCTTAGTGATGTCGAAGTAATTCACCGCGCCGCTGATAAGCCCGAAGTAGTTGTCAAACCCGCGGTCTGTCGGCCAGTACGGCCGGTGTTCGCCAAGATGCCATTTGCCGGCCATCGCGGTGTAGTATCCCGCTTCGCCGAGCACTTCGGCCAGCGTTACGCAGCGGTCGTTCAGGTAGCCCTGGTTAGGCCCGGCAGGGCCGGTTTTCGGCCATGCAAGCCCGGCCATGCCTGCCTGCTGCGGGTACAATCCCGTCAGCAGCGAGGCGCGGGTAGGCGAGCACCATGCGTTGTTGTAAAAGCGGGTGAAGCGGATGCCCTCGCGGGACAGCCTATCCAGGTTGGGCGTACGGATCTCGCCGCCGTAGCAGCCGATGTCGGAAAAGCCCATATCATCGGCCATGATCAGCACGATGTTAGGCCGGGAAGCCTTTTTCCCCGCAGGCGCGCCCGAAAAAAATACGACGCCCGATAACGCCAGTAGTACGGTCCATCTCATGGTCGTGATATCAATTCTGAATGGTTAAATGTTTGATGCTGTCGAGCGAATGCCGCATGGCGCTTGCCCTTCCCGGTTGCGACAGACAATAGTTCTTTGTTTCCGAAGGATCGGTGCGCATGTTGTACAACTGCCCGTCCGGCCCGCCGGGTTGCGGCTGCTCGGTTACGGGCGTGCTGAACCCGCCGGAGCCCAGCCCGTCCACCCACTTCCATTCGCCGTTGCGAAGACCGAACATGCCGTGGGAAGAAGCGTGCACGATCATTTGCGGCACCTTCGCCGAATCAGGACTGCCGAGCAATACCGGGAGTATGCTGTAGCTGTCCAGCGCGGCGGGTACATGCGCGGGGCCGCCGTTCAGCTCGGAGCAGGTAGCGACGAGGTTCGTCAGCGAAGTGGTGATGCCGCTTACTCTCCCCGGTGTTACGCGCCCCGGCCAGCGCACGATCAGCGGCACGCGGTGCCCGCCGTCCCAGATGTCCGCCTTCATGCCGCGGTAAATGCCGGTGGCATGGTGGCCGTAACGTTCGGTCATGAACGGCCGCCAGTAAGGCCCGTTATCGCTGCTGAAAATGACGATAGTGTTTTTGTCCAGCCCGTTCTTTTCGAGCGCGGCCAGCACTTTGCCTACCATTGCGTCCGTCATGCTCACATAATCGCCATAGCTGCCGGCGCGGGAGGCGTCTTTGTACTCCGCCGAAGGCAGCCACGGCGTATGCGGGGCGGGCATGGCGAAGTAGAGGAAGAACGGTTCTTTGGAATTTTTTTGCCGCGCGATATAACCGGTGGCTTCCTGCGTGAGATGCGGCAGCACCTGGTTGAAATCAAAGTCCGGCTCCATTCTTCCCGCGCGCCAGAATGCGCCGATGGCATAGTCCGGTGCGTCTTTGCTGCGCACTTCGTTCCCCTCGGTATAACCGTCAGGGATGGCGGTGAGCGTGTCGTTGCGGAGATAACAGTACGGCGGCATGTCCAGTGAAGCGGGGAGGATGTAAGAGTAATCAAAGCCGCGGGTATTCGGCCCATCGTCAACCGGCCGGGAAAAATCGATATCGTCCGGGTCGGGCTCAGGCAGCAGAAGGGTTTGTTCGTGGCCTTTTTTGATGGCCCAGTTCACGCCCAGGTGCCACTTGCCTACGACGGCGGTTTTGTAACCGTATTGTTTCAGCAGGGAAGGAGCGGTCAGCTGGTCTTTCCCGATAATGGCGCCGCCGTAACCGCGCAGCACGCCCTGCTTCAGGTTGCCGCGCCAGCAATACACGCCCGTGAGTATGCCGTAACGCGAGGGCGTACATACGGAGGAAGACGAATGCGCGTCCGTAAAACGGATGCCTTCCGCGGCAAGCCCGTCGATATGCGGCGTGCGGATGTGCGATTCGGGGTTGTTGGCGGACACGTCGCCGTAGCCCATATCATCCGCGAGAATATACACGATGTTGGGCTGCGTGGCATCAGGTGCTGTTTCCTGGCAGGCCGACAGCGCAAAAACGGATGCGGCCAGTATTTTAAGGATCGGATCTTTCATTGAGTTTGGCATAATTGGTCATGAATTGCTGGTAAGCGTTTTCGGGGAATTTGAGCAGGTCGCCGGTTTGGCGCATATGTCCGCGGATGTCGTTGATGAGCTGTTCCGCCAGCGCGCGGTACGCCGGTTTGCCGATCAGGTTCTCTTTTTCCTGCGGGTCTTTTTCAACGTCGTACAGTTCGAGGTAGATCTCATCGCGGAACGTGTCCATGATGAGCTTGTGCGGCCCTTTCACCACGCAGCGCTGGTTGCTGCCGTAAGCGGCGTTGCCGTCGTATTGAATAAAGATCTTGTTGCCGCCGGACGTTTTGCCTTTTGCCAGCGGCAGCAGCGATGTGCCGTCCGTAGCGCCCGCCCCGGAGATGCCGAGATAATCGATGAGCGTAGGCCACACGTCGATGAGGCTTACCGGCTGCGAGGTTGCTTTAACGGCCGGTTGGAAGCTGCGCGGGAATTTGATGATGAGCGGAACGCGCGCGGACTCCTCGTACATGCACATTTTCATCCAGAGGGAATGACTGCCGAGCATTTCGCCATGGTCCGCCGTAAAGATGATCAGCGCGTCGTCGTACAACCCTTTTTCTTTCTGCGCAGCGATGATGCGGCCCGTTTCATCGTCCAGCAGGTTCACCAGCCCCATGTAGCGCGGCCACACGTCTTCCCACTGCTCTTTCGAATAACGCGAACCGATAAACCCGGCAAGCCCGTAAAGCTGCAAGGGCGACTGCCCCTCGTACCATTGCCCTACGTTCTCCGGCACGGTAATATCCTGTCTGCGCACCTTGTCGTAATACGGTGCAGGAATGTGAAAGGGCGGGTGTGGCGACATGAACGTGGTGACCAGCAGCAAAGGTTTTTTGCCGTTATGCTTGCGGATGATATCCACCGAACGCGTACCAAAATAATCGTCCGGGAAATATTTCAGCCCTTCTTTGTACAGCTTATGCACGGGGATCGTATACCGTTTGGCATGCGTATAGGCGCCGGATACCAGCTCCGGTGCGTAGTCCGTAAACTCCCTGCCGCCGGGCTTCTTTACGCCCTGCGGCTTGAGCCATTGCTGGTAGGTTTTCTGCGTGATCCACTGCACGTTCACGTTGGGATCTTTTTCGATGTCGGGCTCGGTAAAAAAATGCTGCTTGCCAACGTTCCAGGCGCTCCATTGTTTCGCCATGGTCTCGTAGAGGTTGCGCGTTCCTTTTTTTACGGTGCGGTAATGTTCGTCCTGCTGTACCCAGCCGTTGATGAGACTGCCGCTGTTGTTGGGATATTTCCCCGTGAAGAACGCGCCGCGCGCGGGCACGCATATCGGGCTGGCGGTGTAGGTACGGTTGAAGGAAACGCCGTCCTTTTTCAAAGCGTTGATATGCGGCGTGTATGGACCGATGGCGTCGTAGCGGAGCTGGTCGGCCATGATGATGACGACGGGTATTTCCTTTTGCTGCGCTCTTATGGCCTGGGATGCGCATAACAGCAGCGCGATGTTGACAATATGTTTCATAATAATCTGTTCTTCTTGATCAGTGGCCCGTGTGCTGGAACGCGGGATTGTATGCTCCTCTTTTCTTGAATCCCGGCCAGTTGCGCATGGCGCCGAACCGGGGATAACTTTCAAAGATGTCGCCGTTGCCGGTCATGCGCGGATCGCCTTGCCGGGTGAGCATTTCCTTCAGCCGCCCGCTCAATGCGAGCCTGACGGAATCATAAGCGGGATCGGTCGCCAGGTTTTTCGTACAGCCGGGATCGTTATGAATGTCGAACAGCTGCTCCGCCGGTCTTTTTTTAAAACCCTGCCGGAATAGCTCCGGCCATTTTTTCCGCTGCGCGATGAGGAATAATTTGGAAGGGGAGGGATCGTCGATATCGGTGTAACCCGGGCCGATCGGTTTGATGTCTTTGGAGGTGGAAGGCGGTTCCGATGCCGGCGGCGGATCGCCTGCGGGCCAGCGATCGGGCTTGAAGTTGAGGATGAAAAGATAGTCCGCCGTTCTGATGGCCCTTGCGGGATAACCTACGTTATCCGGGCGGGAGGCGGAATGCCTTTCCATGCCTGTAAGCACGAATGTATTGCGCGAACTGTCTTTTTGCTGTTGCAGCAGCGGCAGCATGCTTTTGCCGGACATGCCCGGCATTGCCGGTACGCCCGCGGCTTGCAGGAAAGTAGGCGCCAGGTCGATCAGACTGATCAGCTCGCCAGACTTTCTGCCGCCTTCGATCACGCCCGGCCAGCTGACGGCGAGCGGTATATGCGTGCCGTATTCCATCACGGTGGCTTTGGCGGAAGGGAAGGGCATGCCGTTGTCTGACGTGAGCACGATGAGCGTGTTTTCCAGCTCGCCTTTTTCGCGGAGGAAACTGATTATTTTTCCCAGCTGCTCGTCAAACCAGTTGATCTCGACCGCATAGTCGCGCAGGTCGTTCCTTATCACCGCGTCGTCCGGAAGAAAACCGGGGAGATGCACATCGCCCGTATCATGCCCGGAGCCCTCGGTATAAGGCCGGTGCGGCTCCTGCGCGCCTACCCAGAAGAAGAACGGCTGCTCCGTTTTTTTCTCCCCGTAAAACGCCTTGAAATTGGCTGCGTAATCGATTTTGCTGATGGTTTTGTAAGGCGGCTTCAACGTAAGCCCGTTATAAGCGTGGCCGACGGGGTTTTCTTTCCAGCCTGCGTCTTTCCAGTTGCCGGGGGCCCAGGCCTTGCCGGTGTAGCCGGTTTTATAACCAGCGCTGTCCAGCGCCGCCGTGAATACCGGGAACTTTGACGGGAAATAGCTGCTATGGGTGCCCGCTTCTTCCAGCTGCCAGATATTGCGCCCCGTAAGGATCGCAGCGCGCGAAGGGCTGCACTGCGGCGCCGCTGCGAACGCGTTGGTGAACAATACGCCGCCCGCCGCCACCGAATCGAATACGGGTGTGCGTACGCCGGGCGTTCCGTAAGCGGATGCGTAGGGGAACGACTGATCGTCCGTGATCACGAACAGGATGTTCGGTTTTTTCTTTTTTCCCTTTTCTTCCCGTTGCCCGCAAGCCGTCAGCATCAGCAGGCAGAGGATTATGGCGGGCCATGTTTTATTGGTCATGGTTCAACTTTTTCAATTAATAGCTCGCAAATCGCAGTCCTCGTTTTCTGCGCATCACTCATTCTTCATAAGTTCACCCGGGGACGCGCTGCGTTTATCGTTCTTTTACAGTGCTTCGTTTCCAACGCTCACTCGTCATCATCCTTCGCATCACCGGCGTTCGCAGTCCGCTTTTCGTTCTTCCCCGTCACCGGTATCCCTTTCACCACCTCCGGCACCCGGTCGGCGGTTTGCGTCTCCGTCCATTTTCCATTGGTACGTTCACGCAAAATACTAACACCGTCGCCTGTACTGAAAATAGTGTTACCGTCTTTCGAAGTGACCTTTAACATCGCGGGCCATTTCGTATTCAATTCCGCTTTTACCGTCCAGCCGCCTGCTATGATCTCGTTGTTGTCATTCCTGCGGCAAGGTACCAGCTTCCCTTTGCGTATCTGCAGAACGGCGAGGAAGCGCATTTTGGCGGCTTTTTGTTGGGTAGTAGCCGACAGGTGCCATTGATTGTTCTCATATTCTATCAGCCGCCCCGCTGTATCGCGCCGCTGCATCCAGTTTTCGGCGGGAACGGCGAACGTGTCGGCCAGCGCCCACTGCACCGGCAGCGAGCTGAAAAACGCCGCGTTGGCGGAAACATCCTTCAGCGAACTTTGAAAAACGTTCTGCGAAGCGTCGACCGAGATCTTTTGCGGGCTATGGATATACCAGCTCCACGAAGCGGGATGATCGGCTTCCAGGTCGTCGTACACCACTACCACATCAGGATGCAGCAGCACCAGGTGACGGCGGAATTTTTTCATCCCGGACTTTATTTTCCCTGAAGCATCGCGATAGGCCATCGCCGCATCGCCCGCCGCATACGACAATTGTTTGCCGTTGACGAAACGCGGCATCCAGCCGTAGCTTTCGGGGTCAAAGCCCTGGCCCTTGCCGTCGATCAGCACGCCGTTATGGCCCACGGTCGCTTTGTACCATTCCAGCCGGTGCCTGTCGCTCATCGCAACTTTATGCCCGGACATATAAAAGAGCGGCTTCCCGCCATACAATACGTTAAAAGTGTTCTGGTCCGCCAGCATGTGGCCGTACCCGCCGTAAGGACTGGCCCGCATGGATACCATGAGGTTATTGGCAGGATCGCTGAGGCTGGTATGCATGTCCGCCACGCCGATGTCGTGAAAAAGCCGTGCAGGCGCAAACGCGCTGTCGGGCAATATGGCGGGGCGTTTCACTTGTGCAAGGTACCGCAGCCTCAGCCAGCGGAACATCTCGGTATCCGTCACCTGCAGTTTTTCCACCTGTTCGATCTTATGCGCATAGGTGGCCGCCACGCGGCTGCCGGTGAGCCTGGAAAGCGCATCCGCGTAAGCGAGATAATCTTTCCCGGGAGAAGGCGCGGTTTCCACGTTGTCGCCAAAACCGTCGCTGAAAGAGCCCGCAGGGAAAGAGTAAAGCATCCAGTAGGGATTGTTTTCGTACCAGGGATGATTGCGGATAAAATCAAAACCCGTATAGTTGCGTATCATCAGCGGAATATCCAGCAGGGTTTCCACGTTGATCATAAAATAGTGCACGCCTTCCAGCCAGCCGCCTTCTTTGCCGCCGAGGATGGGCGCGCGCGAGGTCCATAATTCATAACCATACCTGAGCCAGTCGCGGGCTTCTTTCAGATCGCCGTAAGTGGCCAGCGCGGTCTGCATAAAAAAGTGAAGATCGTATTGCCATACGTGGGCGGACAATACTTTTGCGTCTACGACATTCAACCAGTTCCTGTAAAACCGGCCGGCGCGCACGCGAATGTTTTCCAGCAGGGCTTTTTTGTCCTGCGCAGAAAGCTGATCGTGGAAGGTGTCATAAGCGAGCGACATGGCGAGCATGCATCCCGCGTCGCCGAAGTCGCTGAAGCTGGTGGCGCCTTCCGGGTCCCAGCGGGAAATGACTTTCGCCCATTCGATGGCTTTTGTGGCATATTTCGGGTTTCTGGTGAGCAGGTAGGCTTTGCAATAGGCGGAAATGTTTTCCAGGGCACGAAATCCCAGCTTCTTGCTTTGGGAGTCCTTGATCTTGTTGGCTTTGTACCCGCCTGTTTTTTCTCCCGTGCTGCGCAGCTCGGGCGCATCGTCCGGCACGGCGCCGAGCCGTTTGTCCGCGTCGCGGATAATGGCTGCCGCATCGGCACTGCCGCTTGCTTCTTTTGCAAAAGCCTGTTCCTGCTTTTTATCGATCAGCAGGCGGGGATGATGCAGCGGGATGAAAGACAATAATTTTTCCGCCGGGGGCGATGCTTCGT
>JBQCFV010000187.1:0-2672 GCA_051958695.1 Chitinophaga sp.
AATGCTGCAGGACATCGCTACCCTCACCGCAGGCGTGGTAATTTCCGAAGAGCAGGGTTACAAACTGGAAAACGCCGACCTCACTTACCTGGGCCGCGCCGAATCCGTAACCATCGACAAAGACAATACGACCGTTGTAGGCGGTAAAGGCGATAAAGAAGCCATCCAGGGCCGTATCAACCAGATCAAGTCACAGATCGAAGTGACCACTTCCGATTACGACCGTGAGAAACTGCAGGAACGCCTCGCCAAACTGAGCGGCGGTGTTGCCGTACTGTACGTTGGCGCTGCTACCGAAGTGGAAATGAAAGAAAAGAAAGACCGTGTGGACGACGCCCTGCACGCCACCCGCGCTGCCGTTGAAGAAGGCATCGTAGCAGGCGGCGGTGTTGCGTTCATCCGCGCCATCGAATCGCTGGACAAGCTGAAAGGCGACAACGAAGACGAGCAGACCGGTATCGCGATCGTTAAACGCGCGATCGAAGAGCCCCTGCGCCAGATCACCGAAAACTCCGGCATCGAAGGTTCCATCGTAGTGCAGAAAGTGAAAGAAGGCAAAGCCGACTACGGCTTCAACGCCCGCACCGAAACTTACGAGAAACTGCTGTCCGCAGGCGTAATCGACCCGACCAAAGTATCCCGCATCGCGCTGGAAAACGCCGCATCCATCGCAGGCATGCTGCTGACCACCGAATGCGTGATCGCCGATAAACCTGAACCCAAATCCGCAGCCCCTGCCATGCCGGGCGGCCACGATATGGGCATGGGTTATTAATCCTTACGGGAATAAAATTTCCTTCCCGCCCCGGTTTATCCGCGGGCGGGATTTTTTTTGTTTGTAACTTTCGCCGCTTCCCGGCCGTTTAAGGGGTGTATTTTTGAAAAAACGTTATATTCAGACATGTTATACCGCCGATTGCTGACATTTTTCCTCCTTGCGGTACAGGTAACGCTACTGGCCTCCTGCGCGAAAGATACACCCAGCCTGGAAGCCGCGCTGGACGCGGTGTACAGGGACACCGATCATATCAGGGCCTACCTGCGGGCTACCGGGCAGGACTCGGGAACATTATACCATCCCAGCGGCGTCGTATACAAGATCATGGACAAAGGGAACGGGAAAGACACCATCCGCCCCGACCAGGTGCCGGTGGTCACCTTCGCCCGCCGCATCCTCGGCAACCCGCGGATCGTGGAGCAGGCGCCGCTGCCCACCTCGTTCGACAACCGGCAGCTGAAGGACCATATAGCAGGCTGGCAGATCGGCCTGCAGCTGATCACCAAGGGCGGGCGCATTATTTTATACATTCCTTCCAGGCTCGCTTTCGGCGAGATCGGTGTGCCCGGCACCATTCCGCCCAACGCCATCCTGGAATGTGACGTGAGCCTTATCGATATCAAATAACAGCAACATCATATGAAGAGAAACATCCTGGGGCTGGCGGGCCTGATCGCGATCGCGCTGATCTTTGCGTGCAACAAAAAAGACGATCCTGCGCCGCCGTACGATTACGACAAACACGCCGCCATCGTCGAGCAGACGATCACGAGCTACATCGCCTCCCACAACCTCACCGGTTACGAGCGCGACACCACCGGCGTATATTTTAAAGTGCTGGAGAACGGGCAGAACGTGGATACCATCAAGCTTACCGACCGTTTCAATATCGACTACAAAGGCTTCCTGCTGGACGGCACCCGCTTCGATTCCGCCAGGATGGTTACTTTCGACGATATGCGCCTCGGCCAGCCCGGTCTTATCGAAGGCTTCAAGGTGGGCCCGATGAAAACCACCAAAGGCGGCACTGTACGGTATTTTATCCCTTCCGTGCTCGGTTACCGGGACCGCGCGCAGGGCAGCATCCCTCCCAACTCCGTGCTGATCTTCGAAGTAAAGCTGAATGACTACTATTATTGATTCAGCCTGAATTTCTTATAAAAATGCCTGTCGCTTTCCGCGGCAGGCATTTTATTTTACCGGGAAATTGTGCTACATTTAGTAAGACCAGAATCGTAAAAATCGCCGTAATTATTCCTGCGTATTGCATGCACAATAAAACGAGATACCGCCCCGATTGCCAGGACCCGTTGGAGCTGCAGTTCGTGCAGATATTCCGCAGGCACGAGGGGAGGCTGTTCGCCCTTGCCCTGAAGCTCACCAAATGCCGCACCTATGCCCAGGACGTGATACAGGACGTTTTCATCAAACTATGGGAACAAAAGGAGGAGATCGGGCAGATCCGGAATATGGAAGCCTGGCTGTACCGGCTCACGGAGAACCGGGTGATCGACTTCCTCCGCAAAGCCGCCGCCGATGAGCGCCTGCGCGAATCCGTATGGGAAGCGATGCCTTTCAACCAGCAGGAAACGGCGGCCGTGGTGGAAGCCCGGGAATATCATCACATCGTGCAGCTGGCGATCGCGCAGCTGCCGCCGCAAAGAAAACTCATTTACTGCCTCAACCGCGAGGAAGGGCTCAACTACCGGGAGATCGCCGAAGAGCTCAAAATATCGCGCCATACGGTCAAAAACCAGCTGTCTACCGCCCTGCAGGCCATCCGCAGCTTCGTGGCCAAAACCTCCGGGCCGCGTTCGCTTTTGTTGGCCGTGTTTTTCTTGTCGTCAATTGGGCCCGCCGGGCGATTTTTAACTTTTGCGTTGGTTTGGCTGGT
>JBQCFV010000188.1:0-2701 GCA_051958695.1 Chitinophaga sp.
GAAAAACTCATCGAAACCATGCGCCGTGGGCAGGTACCTGTCCTGGTCGCCAAGATGGTTCTTGCCGAACTGCCCGCACATGTACCCCAGCGGTTTCAGAAATTCCGCGATAGTGGGGTCTTCTTTCTGCAAACCGACGGAAGAGCCCGGCAACCCGACTTTGGTAAGACCGGTGCGGAAAGGGCATTGCCCCGTGATGAAGGCTGCGCGGCCGGCGGTACAGCTTTGCTGGCCGTAATACTGCACGAATACGCCGCCTTCGTTACCGATGCGGTCGATGTTTGGGGTCATAAAGCCCATCAGCCCGCGGCTGTAGGCGCTGATGTTGGACACGCCGATATCGTCCCCGAAAATTACGAGGATGTTGGGTTTTTTCTGCGCATACGTAGCCGGCAGCGCGAGAAAAACACCCATTGCAT
This sequence comes from Chitinophaga sp., assembly GCA_051958695.1. Classification (GTDB taxonomy): domain Bacteria; phylum Bacteroidota; class Bacteroidia; order Chitinophagales; family Chitinophagaceae; genus Chitinophaga. The sequence goes on from JBQCFV010000188.1 coordinate 420, forward strand.
ACATGATGATCTTTTTCATAACTGAAATGCTTATTTACTGACCAATGGAGGATGTTCGGGCAGGCGATGGGATTCCAGTTGCCTGATAAAAGGGATGTCGTTTTGCATATAGGCACGTGTAGCCTGTTCGATGTAGTTGTCCAGCTGGAAGAACTGCGCGGTGCGCGCCACGCCGAGCACCTTTATCATGCGCCGGTAGTAACGCATCTGGTATTTGGTGTACTCGCGGTCGCTGGCAATGAGGCGTTTGGAAAGCGAATACATCCGCTGCTCGTCCAGCGATTCGAACTGCTCGCTGTACGCTTTCAGCAGCGAAAGCCTTTCGGTGAGCCAGGGCCGTGTTTCCGGTTCATATTCGTTCAGCAGGGATTCGAAGTCGAACGATTCGTCCTTGTATATCTTCAGGCATTCAAAGAACAGCAGGGTCTTGTTCTTTCCGAAGATCTTTTTCACCACTTCCTGCTCAAAAGGAAGGGTATCCTGTTCCTCGTCCTGCGCAAATGCGCCAGGGGCCTGCAGCAACATCAACAGGGCAATTACAAACAAATTCCTCATAACATACATTTTTAGAGGATGCCTGCTGCTTTGTTATGCTTAAGTGCGGGTAATAGAAAATATTGCGGGGCGGGAACACCCGGCAGGTTTCATCTTAAATTCCACGTCATGAATTTTTTTGATCGGGTGCTGATCCGGGGTTTATGCGAAGGTGCGGTAATAGTGATAACAGTGCCGCAGTTAAATGGTTCAAAAATATTTGGTTAATTTAGATCAGCCCTAATCCCCGTTCCATGTTCAGCTTCGCCGCACACAAAGCCTACATTATCGGCATCAGCCATTACCGGTACTTCCCCGCGCTGAAAACGCCCCTGCACGACGGGAAAGAGCTGGGCAGGCTGCTGCGCGCGCAGCAATTCGAGGTGAAGGAGCTGTATGATGCGGACAGAACGGAGCTGATCGCGTTCCTCGAAAACATGCGCCGCGAAACCCGGCCCAACGACCGCGTGCTGCTCTATTACGCCGGTCACGGCCTTGCGCGCGATCATGTCAACCGGCCCGAGGGCTGGCTCATCCCGGCGGACGGGCAAAAGGACGTTTCCACTTTTGTATCTATGGAATGGCTGTCCGGCATTATCGGCCAGCTGCCCTGCCGGCATTTTCTGCTGCTGCTGGATTGTTGTTTTTCCGGTGTGTTCCGCTGGTCGTCAGGCCTGCGCGACCTTGGCGAAGGCGTGCCCAACGTGATGTACCGCGAGTTGTTTGAAAGATATACGACCGACGAAGCCTGGCAGGTGATCACCTCTTCGGCGCATGATCAGAAGGCGATAGACGAGCTGCTGGGCCTCGGCAGCCGCGGCGAATCGGGCGCGTCGCTGCATTCGCCTTTCGCGGAATTTCTTTTCAAAGGTATTACCGGCGCGGCCGACCTTGTTGGCGACGGCATCATCACGGCTACGGAGCTCTATCTCTACCTGCGCAGCCAGGTGGAAACTATCAGCCTGGAAGCCGGTATCAGCCTGCGGCAAACGCCTGCGCTCTTCCCGCTTGCGCGGCACGGGAAAGGGGAATTTGTATTTATTCCGGACGTGCATCCGCCGGCGCTTCCTTCCAAACCGCCCGGCCTCAATCCTTACAAGGGTTTGGAAAAGTTCAGGGAAGAAGATGCGGATTTCTTTTTCGGGAGAAGAAAAGTGACCCGCGCTTTATATGATTTCTGCCGTCACCGCAGGTTTACGGTAGTTACCGGCGCTTCCGGCAGCGGCAAGTCTTCGCTGGTGATGGCGGGGCTGGTGCCGCTGTTGCGGGCGGAAAGCCGTTCTCTTGCCGTTGTCCGTCCTGATGAAGGCCTGCCTTCCGTACTGCCGGACATACTTATCATAGATCAGTTTGAAGAAGTCCTCCGCCTGCCTGATACGGAAAAATTCCTGCAACGCGTGGCAGAATTGCCCACGCAGGTCATCCTCACCGTGCGTTCCGATTTTGAAAGATATTTCAGCGAAGGCGTGCTTAAAGACAGCTGGCAGCATGCGCGTTTCCTTATCCCCGCCATGAGCCGCAGCGAGCTGCGCGAAGCCGTGCTGCAACCGGCCAGGCAGGCCGTGCTGCTGTTCGAAGGCAAAGAAGGCTGGGAAGAAAATATCGTCACGGAGCTGGGGCAGGCGCCCAGCCCGCTGCCTTTGCTGTCTTACACTTTGTCCATCGTGTTCAAACGTTCGGGCGGGCATGTGCTGTCGGAAAAAGTATATAACGATCTCCACGGCGTGTACGGCGCCATCGGCATTACT
>JBQCFV010000189.1:0-2342 GCA_051958695.1 Chitinophaga sp.
AACCTTCGTGGGCATGCAGCCGATCCCTACTGTCCACGGTATGACCGTTGCCGAGTACGCGAAGATGCTCAACGGCGAAGGCTGGCTCAAAGGTAAAGCTACGTGCGACCTCACCGTCGTTACCTGTGAAAACTATGACCACAACACCATGTACCAGCTGCCGGTAAGGCCTTCGCCGAACCTGCCCAATATGCGGAGCATTTACCTGTACGCTTCCACCTGCCTGTTCGAAGGCACGGTGTTCAGCCTCGGCCGCGGTACCGACAAGCCCTTCCAGGTATACGGCCACCCGTTGCTGCCGAAAAACCTGTATGCCTTCACGCCCCGGAGCGTGCCGGGCGCGAAGTCGCCCGTGCTGATGGACTCCACCTGCTATGGCTACGACCTCAGCATCATCGACCCCAAAGCTGACCAGATCGATCTGAGCTTCATCCTGAACGCCTATCACCTTTTCCCCGAAAAAGAGCGTTTTTTCAATAATTTCTTCGACACGCTGGCGGGCAACGGCACGCTCCGCAAGCAGATACAGCAGGGCCTTACGGCGGAAGCGATCCGGAAGAGCTGGGAACCCGGATTGAAACGGTTCGCAGGCATCCGGAAGAAATACCTGTTGTATACCGATTTCTAAATTGAATACATTTGCACCCATGAGAATCATTTTTATGGGCACGCCCGACTTCGCCGTGGCCTCGCTGGATGCGCTGGTACGGAACGGATACGAAGTCGTGGCCGTGATCACAGCGCCCGATAAGCCCGCAGGCCGCGGGCTCCAGCTCCAGCAAAGCGCCGTCAAGCAATATGCGGTGGAGCATAACATCCCCGTGCTGCAACCCGAAAAACTGAAGAACCCCGCGTTCATCGAAGAATTGCGCGGATATAAAGCCGACCTGCAGGTAGTTGTCGCCTTCCGCATGTTGCCGGAAATCGTGTGGGATATGCCACCGCTGGGCACTATCAACGTACACGCCTCGTTACTTCCCCAATACCGCGGCGCGGCGCCCATCAACTGGGCGATCATCAATGGCGACACCAAAAGCGGCGTCACCACTTTCAAGCTCCAGCACGAGATCGACACCGGCAATATATTGTTCAGCAGCGAAGTGCCCATCCACCCCGACGAGACGGCCGGCGAACTCCACGACGCCCTGATGCAGGCGGGCGCCGAAACGTTATTGCGCACCGTTGCCGCCCTGAAAGAAGGCAACCTGCATGGCCAGCCGCAACAGGACATCGACGCCGGCGAGCTGAAACATGCGCCCAAGATCTTCAAGGAAGACTGCCGCATCGACTGGGAGCAGCCGCTGGAAAAAGTGTACAACCTCGTAAGGGGCCTCAGCCCTTACCCCGCCGCTTTTACCGCATTGCAGGGCAAAACGCTTAAACTATACAAAGCCGCCATGGAGCCTGCCGCGCATACCCATGCGCCAGGCAGCGTGCACAGCGATAAAAAGACCTACCTCAAATTTGCCGCCCCGGGCGGATACCTGAACCTGATGGAGCTCCAGCTGGAAGGGAAAAAGAAAATGGGCGTGGAAGAATTTTTGCGTGGGTTCCGCTTCGAGTAGCGGGATTGCCGGAAAAAAGAAAAGGGGCGCTTCGGAATGAAGCGCCCCTTTTTATTATGTAGCAGTACAGCTTACTTGAGATCTTCGTAACTCAGTTCGCAATAGAAGCGGCCTTCGTTGGTGCCGAGGGCGTCCTGCGCGGCGTCGCTGAGCTTGATGATGAGGTTGGCGTTGGCTTTCAGCTGTGGGATGGCGTCGAGTACTTTGGCGTAGACGGAGCGGCCGGTCAGCGGGTTGGTCACTTTCACGATGGTGCCGCGGGGCACGTTGTTATGCAGTGCGTAATACTTGCCGGAACCTACCACCGCATTGCTTTTAAACCAGGAGCCGGGGCCTTTTTCCTTCGTCACGTCGCGGCCGTTGCCGGTTTGCTGGTTGAACATGGTCTCGAAACCGCCTTCCGGAACTTCCGGCGTGCGGCCGATGCTGAAGGGCGTTTTCTCTGCCGGGCGAGATTCGGGAGCTGCGGGCTGGCTAGCGGACGCTACGGGTTTGTTTTCCGGAGCGGGGGCCTGCGCTTTCGGGGCGGGCTTGGTTTCAGGAGCCGCAGCCTGGCTGGATGCTAGCGGTTTGTTCTCTACCGGTTGCGGCTTGGTCTCCGCGGGCTTGGGGGCCGGCGCCACGGCTACGTCTGCCGGAGCGGGCGCGGGCGCGGAGGGCAGTACGGCGGATTGGCCGTTGCCTTTCACGTACCCTACGATAAGGAACGCATCTTTCTGCACACCGTCGCCCGACAGGCGGTTCCACTCGCGGACATTGTCCAGCGGGACTTTGCCA
>JBQCFV010000190.1:0-5614 GCA_051958695.1 Chitinophaga sp.
ATCTGCACCAGTTCTTCCACTATATCTCTTCCTTTGGGTGACATATCATTAAGACGTTTATTCTCTCCGATGGTTTAATAATCAATTCTTTTTAAGAAATTCTTCCACCTTTTTCACCGCGTGGTGATAGGAGGCTTTCAGCGCGCCTTCCGAAGTGTCCAGCACGCGGCTCATTTCTTCATATGGCATTTCGTCGTAATAACGAAGATTGAACACGGCCCGCTGCTTTTCCGGCAGGCTGAGTATGGCGTTCTGTAATTTCCATTCTATTTTCCCCACATCGTAATGCGGCTCCGATTGCAGCTTGTTGGCCAGCCCCGTTTCCACGTCAGACAGCGAGATGGCGGATTTGCGCTTCAGCTGCTCGAGGAAGGTGAGGCATTCGTTGGTGGCTATCTTGTAAAGCCAGGTGTACAGGCGGGCATCTTCCCGGAAGCTGTCCAGGTTCTTCCATACCTTGATGAATACGTTTTGCAGCACGTCGTTCGCGTCGTCGTGGTCGATCACCAGCCGCCTGGCGTGCCAGTATAATCTTTCCTGGTACTTCCGCACAATGAGCGTGAATCCCTTTTCTTTCGTACCCGGTTCCCTGAAAAGTGCCAGTAATTCTTTATCTTCTTGCGTTACTGCCATAGGCGGTTAAACAGTGTATTTATCCATGGATGGATGTGTAATCATAAATATACCAATATCCACGGAATCGGGCCATAAACGAAAAAACCATCACTAGGATGGTTTTTTGCCTGCAAGGTTTAATGCCTTTATAAATTTTAACCTTTTTTTCTGGCGATGGCTTTTTCGGCCGCTTCCACGATCTGCGGAGTGTCCAGCCCGTATTTTTTGAGCAGGTCCAGCGGTTTGCCGCTTTCGCCAAAGGTATCTTTGGTACCGATGTATTCGATGGGGATGGGCAGATGGCGGGCCGCTACCTGCGCGATGCTGTCTCCCAGGCCGCCCAGCACGTTATGTTCTTCGGCGGTTACGGCGCAGCGGGTTTTGGTGATGGATTTGAGCACGGCTTCCTCGTCCAGCGGCTTGATGGTGTGGATGTTGATAAGCTCCACGCTGTAGCCTTTCTCTTCAAGGATGCGGCCGGCTTCCACGCATTTCCAAACGAGGTGGCCGCAGGCGAACAGGGTGATGTCGGTGCCTTCGTTCAGCACCTGGGCTTTCCCGATCTCGAATTGTTGGTCCTCGGCGGTAAAGTTGGGCCATTTCGGGCGGCCGAAACGGAGATATACCGGGCCTTCGTAATCGGCAACGGCGATGGTGGCGGCTTTGGTCTGGTTGAAGTCGCAGGGCACGATCACCGTCATACCGGGCAGCATTTTCATCATGCCGATGTCTTCCAGTATCTGGTGCGTGGCGCCGTCTTCCCCGAGGGTAAGGCCCGCATGGGAAGCGCAGATCTTCACGTTTTTGCCGGAATAGGCAACGCTCTGGCGGATCTGGTCGTACACGCGGCCGGTGGAGAAGTTGGCAAAAGTGGTGGTATACGGAATTTTTCCGCCGATGGTAAGGCCGGCGGCCACGCCGATCATGTTGGCCTCGGCGATGCCGCATTGCACAAAGCGGTCAGGAAATTCCTTGATGAACGCCTGGAGTTTCATGGAGCCCAGCAGGTCTGCCGTGAGCGCCACCACGTTCGGGTTCCGTTTGCCTGCTTCGAGGATGCCCTCGCCGAACCCGGCGCGGGTTTCTTTCTCGTTCAGAACTTGTATATCTTTTACCATAATGCCGATAATTTATAAGCCGCAAAGCTAGTAAAATAAAAATTTTAATTGTTCAAAACCCTGTCCCTTAACGCTACTTCCCACTGCCAGGCGGTGCGCATCATTTCCTCGATGCCGGCTTTCGGGTCCCAGCCCAGCTCCTGGCGGGCTTTGGTGTTGTTGGCATAGATCGCGATCACGTCGCCGGGGCGTTCGGCGCCCAGCTCGTAATTCAGCTTCATGCCGGATATTTTCTCGAACGCGTGGATGGCTTCCAGTACGGTTACGCCCGTGCCGGTACCGAGGTTGAACACTTCCAGGTTCTTTTTATTGCGTTTGTCTATCAGGTATTGCAGGGCTTTGGTGTGCGCGTTGGCGATGTCCATTACATGGATGTAATCGCGGATGCAGGAGCCGTCGCGGGTGGGGTAGTGGGTGCCGAACACGGTCACTTTCGGCAGCTTGCCGATAGCGGTTTGCGTGATCACGGGCACCAGGTTGTCGGGCTTGCCCAGCGGCAGCTCGCCGATCAGCGCGGAAGGATGCGCGCCGACGGGGTTGAAATACCGCAGCAGGATGCTTTGCGTGGGGTTCACGCGGCTGTAGTCCTCGATGATCTGCTCGCCCATCTGCTTGGTGCGTGCATAGGGGGACTGCGCTTCGCCCAGCGGGGTTTCTTCCACCACGGGCAGCTCGGTAGCGTTGCCGTACACGGAGCAGGAGGAGGAGAACACGAAGTTCGGGATGTTAAATTCCTTGATGCATTTCAGCACGTTCACCAGCGAGGTAAGGTTGTTCTGGAAATAGAACAGCGGGTCGTTTACGGACTCGCCTACGCTTTTGAGGGCAGCGAAATGGATCACGCCCACGATGTCGCGGTTTTCGTGGAACACGGCGTTGGTGTCTTCCAGGTTACAGAGGTCTACTTTGTAATTGCGTATTTTTTTGCCGGTGATCTTTTCCACCCCTTCAAGCAACTGGGTGGAGCTGCGGATGTTGCTGTCTACGGACACGACGTCGAATCCGTTGTTGATCAGGTCTACGATGGTATGCGAGCCGATGTATCCGCAACCTCCGGTAACGAGGACTTTTTGCATATAGAGCGTTATTTTATCAGGTTCATCAGGTAAGCGCCGTAGCCGCTTTTTACGAGCGGTCTGGCCAGTTCTTCCAGTTGTTTTTTATCCACGAAGCCTTTGCGGTAGGCAATTTCTTCGATGCAGGCGATCTTGATGCCCTGGCGCTGCTCTATCACCTGCACGAAATGCGAGGCCTGCATGAGCGAATCGAAGGTGCCGGTATCGAGCCAGGCGGTGCCGCGCGGCAGGATGGACACTTTGAGCCTGCCCCTGCGGAGGTATTCCCGGTTCACGTCCGTGATCTCGTACTCGCCGCGGGCGCTGGGCTGCAGGTTTTCCGCGATGTTCACCACCTCGTTGTCGTAGAAGTAGAGTCCGGGCACCGCGTAGTTCGATTTGGGCTTTTCGGGCTTTTCCTCTATGCTCACGGCTTTCATGTCCTGGTCAAATTCCACCACGCCGTAACGCTCCGGGTCAGACACCTGGTAGGCGTACACGATGCCGCCTTCCGGCCGGGTATTGTTGGCCAGCTGCGTGCCGAGGCCCGCGCCGTAAAAGATGTTGTCGCCCAGCACGAGCGCCACATCGTCTTTGCCGATAAAGTCCCTGCCGATCACGAAAGCCTGCGCGAGTCCGTTTGGCACTGCCTGCTCCGCGTACGAAAGCTCCAGGCCGTACTGGCGGCCGTCGCCAAAGAGGCGTTTGAACGCCGGCAGGTCGTGGGGGGTGCTGATAATGAGGATCTCCCGGATGCCCGCCAGCATGAGCGTGGACAGCGGGTAATAGATCATCGGCTTATCATACACCGGCATGATCTGTTTGCTGATCGCGTACGTAATGGGGTGCAGCCGGGTGCCGGACCCTCCTGCCAGGATAATTCCTTTCATGGATTCTCAACTATTTGGAGGCACAAAAATAGGTGGTCTGCGCAATTTGCCATAAACAATTTATTTATAATCATAAAAAAGCCGCCCTGGCGGGGGCGGCTTCCGGTATTTTAACCCTTCCGGGATCAGATAAAGAGGTTTACGACGAAAAATACGCCGGTAGCGAGCAGCGCGCTGATGGGAATGGTGAGTATCCAGGCCCAGAGCAGGTTCACCGTAACGCCCCAGCGAACGGCGGAGAGGCGTTTGGTGGCGCCCACGCCGATGATGGAACCGGTGATGGTATGCGTGGTGCTCACGGGGATGCCGAAAGATTCAGTGAGGTACAGCGTGATGGCGCCCGCGGTTTCGGCGCTTACGCCTTCGAGCGGGGTTACCTTGGTGATGCGCGTACCCATCGTTTTTACGATCTTCCAGCCGCCGCTGAGCGTGCCCAGGCCGATGGCCGTGAAGCAGGCGAACGGCACCCAGTCGGGTACGTCGGTGATGGTCTGTACCCCGGGAATGCCGCCGTGCGCCACCATGGCCGCGGCGATGATGCCCATTACTTTCTGCGCGTCGTTGCCGCCATGGCCGAGCGAAAAGGCCGCCGAAGACACGAGCTGCAGGCGTTTGAACCAGTTTTCCGCGCGGTAGGGATTAGCCCGTTTACAGATATTGACGATGATGATGGTGATGATAAAGGCCACCACCATGCCGATAAAAGGCGCCAGCACGATAAAATACACCGTGGGCAGCACTTTTGCATAGTTGATCACGTCGAAGGAGCCGCCGGCGTTGGCTACGGCTGCGCCGATAAAGCCGCCGATCAGCGTGTGGGAGGAGATGGAAGGAATGCCGTACCACCAGGTGAGCAGGTTCCACATAATAGCCGCCACCAGCCCGGAGAAGATCACTTTCAGCGTGATGGCGTTCTCAAAAACGGACTTGGCAATGGTATTGCCCACCTTAAATTCCCCGTAAATATATTTTGACACAAAAAAAGCGGCGAAATTGAAGAGCGCCGCCCACAACACCGCCTGGAACGGCGTGAGCACCTTGGTAGACACGATGGTGGCGATGGAATTGGCCGCATCGTGAAAACCGTTGATATAGTCGAAAATAAAAGCCAGTATGATGATTACTACTAAAAAAGCCATGAGGTATCGGTTTGCGGCTACGCGTATTTGATGATGATGGTTTCGATCACGTTGGCGGAATCTTCGCACTTGTCCGTTGCGATTTCAAGCGCCTGGTAGATCTCCCGCATCTTTATCAGCTCCACGGCGTTGCTTTCCAGTTCGAAAAGGTCGGCAATGGCGCGGTCGTAAATGTCGTCCGCATGGTTCTCAAGGCTGTTGATCTTCACGCAGGCGTCGGTGATCACCCGCATATTGCTCATGGTGCGCATTTCGGGGATGGCGCGGGCCAGTTCCTGCACGCCCTGGTTGATGAGGTCCGCCAGCTTGCGTACGCTGTCGTTGATCTCGTTCACTTTGTAAATGTCGATACGTTTGGCGGAGCCGTGGATGTAATCGGCCACGTCGTCGAGGGTAGAGGCCAGGTAGTGGATATCCTCCCGGTCGAAGGGAGTGATGAAGTTCTGGCCCAATTCTACGAAAATGCGATGGGTATAGTCGTCATTTTTGTGCTCAAGCCGTTCGATAAGGTGCACTTTGTCTTTCCTGACGGTCAGGTCCTTGGTATTCACCAGTTCCACGAGCACTTTGCCCATTTCTACAAGATTAGCCGCCACGTCTTCAAAAAGCGAATAAAATACCCGGTCTTTCGGCATGAACAGTTTCACAATAGAATTAAAGCCTCCCATATTAGTTTGTTGTTAGTTGAGAATTTGCCGCAAAATTAGCTTTCAATATTTATAGGAGCGAAGAAATTTTAAGAATTAATGTTTTGGTAACACTGGATTCACATAAAAGTAATATAGCAATTTTTCCTT
>JBQCFV010000191.1:0-3463 GCA_051958695.1 Chitinophaga sp.
GTATGCCCCAACATTTTGCTAACTGTTTCCAGAGGTATACCGTTGTCAAGGCAAATGGTAGTTGCGAAAGTGTGACGCGCGACATGCGTAGATAATGTTACTCCAACCTCACATATATCTCCGATTTCCTTTAGATAGCCGTTATAGTGCTGGTAGGATCTTACCGGTAACAGGCAATTGTTCGCAATGCAATACGGATCATTCACATACATGTCCGCGATTGCAGCAGGTATCGGCAGCAAGGGCAGACATTCAGGGTTCCCGGTCTTCAGGCGGTCGATCTTGATCCACCGTTTTCCGTCATTTCCTATGAAAATCATATCCCGCCTCAAATCTTGCACCTCCTGAAACGCGTACCCGGTGAAGCAGGCGAAAAGGAAAATATTGCGAACATGGTCGAGCCGGGGGATAAGAGATTTTCGGCTTACCCGAATAATTTCAGGCATTGTCAGGCACAACCTAGGCGGTTGCTTATACGTGGTTTTGAAGCCAGCCCAGGGGTTCTTATTCAACCATTCCTTTCTATCCGCGATCGTAAGCAATTCTTTAGTGTTCTTGAGGTACTTCATCGCGGTATTCTTCTTAATGCCTTGCTGCACTATAAGGAATTGGAGAAAATCGTCGCAAAGGGAGCTGTGAACCCGTGAAAGGGGAATATCCCATTTCGTGAATGTGAATTGCAGGAATGCCCGTAACTTGTTTTTCGTAACCTTCCACCGTTTTAGGGTATTCTCTGAACGTTCGCCCGCCTTTACAAGTTGAGCGAATTTGCTGTACTTGTAATTTAAGACCATCAGAAGGGTTCTTTCGGGTGGCGGAGGGGCCGAATGCTCCTTTACGAGTTTGCCGGTGTAAGACTTTTTTAATAGATCAGCCGGAACGCGATCGTATTGTTGAGACAAGAAAAAGTAATGTGTTTTAATGCCGGTAAGTGCTTGGGAGATTTCACTCGAAAGTTGCATGGCGTTCTTTTTCTCCGGATGGACTAAAAGATTTACGTTCTCATGCTCCTGGTCCCAATACTTAGGGAGGATTTTCTGACCGAGAGAAATTTCTGCTCGTTCCCCATCGATAGTGATTCTGGCCCAAATCGGCGCTGTGCCGTCCTTGGTGGCTTTCTTCTTCGAGAGGAAGAATAAGACCGAAAGATGTTCGTTAATTTTCATTTCGCACAATTTTTTAGGTTTTTGAATGTGCCTAAAACCGCTACGCATTCAAGTAATAGGGGACCTAATTTACGGCCTTAGAGAAGGTCTCCGAACAGGTCCCCGAATGATCTAATAGACTTTGTGCTTTCTTGTGCGAATTATTCCGTACAACCCGCGAGTGCTGAAGGGTTTAAACGAAAAAGGCGCTATTTCTAGCGCCTTCTGTGATCCCGCTGGGACTCGAACCCAGGGCCCATACATTAAAAGTGTATTGCTCTACCAACTGAGCTACGGAATCATCCCCTTTTTTTTGTTTTGGGATTGCAAAGATAGGAATTAATTTTTTCGATCCAAATATTCTTCATCTTTTTTGGAAGATAAATTCCGCAACGCATTATCTGCCAGTATTTACCTTGCGTTTTACATTGAACGCGAGTATCTCCTGGATCAGCTGAGCACGCCCTTTTTCAGGCCGGTCCAGCAGCACGTTGTGGGTGCCTTCGGGCAGCGTCACGAACCTTTTCTTGGAGGTGTTTGTCAATCGCAGCTGCAGCGCCAGCGGGTCCTGCGGGCGGCTCCAGTTGTCGTATTTACCGCGGATGTATAATACCGGCACCCTGATCTCTTTGGCATGCCATTGCCCGCGGCCCTGCGCGGTGTAAAAGGCTTCCGCCCGGAAGCCGCCGGGTACGCTCAGCACGCTGTCTTCATAAAAACCGACGGCGGTTTTTGCATATAACGTTGCGATGGCGGGGTCGCGCCAGAGGTCTTTGTTTTCTACGGGGATGGTTTTGTTCCAGTTTTCGAGGAGCTGCTGCTGCGTGGCCCTTCGGAGTATGGGAGTGGCGGCGTAGTTGAACTGCGAGGTGTCCAGCGGGCTGCGGTAGGGGATGGTGAACGCCCAGGGCGCTTTTTCGTTGTACAGGCTGGTGAGCATGATCAGTGCCGACACGCGGTTGGGATAGATGCAGGCGTAATATCCCATCCATTGCCCGCCGGAGCCCCAGCCGAAAAGCGTTACCTGTTTGCTTTTTGTTCTTTCACGGATAAAATCCACCACGGCGTCGATGTCATGCGACACTTCGATGGACGATGCGGCGATCATCCAGCGTTTGAGCGTGTCGTAATCGGGGCGGGTGGAGGTCTCCCAACCACGCGCGTCCATGATGAACACATGCTGTCCTTCCTTTGCAAGATCTTCCGCCAGCGAACCGCCCGGTACCGGCAGGTCGAACGATGCCACCGCGCCGCCGCCGCCGCCGTGCAGTAGCAGGATGGGAGGGCGCCGGCTCCGTTTGCGGGTGCGGATCTCACGAACGAATATCCGCACGCCGGGGTCGCTGGCTATCACGAAATCTTCACGTTTAACCGTTTGCCCGCTGGCAAATTCTGTAAATAATATGGGTAAGACGAGCAAGGTTTTCCACATAATTTTTTCAGGAGGTTCCGTTGCAAAAATAGCATAAATTACGGTCATATGACGGAACCATCTGTAAAACCTGCGCAGGAGGCGGACTTACCGGCGCTCGCGTCGCTCGAATCACGCACGTTCCGCGAAACTTTCGGCAACGTGTATGACCGGAAAGACCTCGAGATTTTCCTGTCGGAGAAAAAAAGCCTGTCCGCCATCACCGCGGCTTTCAACCGCCCCGGCTGCATGTATTTTATACTCCGCGATAAAGATAACCCCGCAGGGTTCATCCAGCTCAACCTGCACCGGCAGCCGGATAACGGTACGCTATTGCCCGAACCGGTAATGGAGCTGGAGAAAATTTATGTGCTGACGGAATATCTCGGCAAAGGCTACGGCAAAATACTGATGGACCATGCCATCGCCATCGCGGGGAAAAATTTCGTACGTACGTTATGGTTAGGCGTATGGGAGCACAATCACCGCGCGCTTGCTTTTTACCAGAAACAGGGTTTCTCCGCTTTCGGCGAACATCACTTTACCGTTGGCCGGCAAACCGACCGCGACCTGCTGATGGCCAAAGTGCTCCTCTAAACGCCGGTTTTAGGTAAAAAACTATGATCATTCGCGAAAAACCTCGTACCGCCTACGGGCCTTTTATCCGAACTTGCTGTTACTGCAAACGTTTGCAGGTTAAAATAAATTCCATGAGAAAAATAGCCTGTCTGCTGGCGGTGTTACTGACCGTCCAATCATTATCCGCCCAAATGTCGAAAGACGAAAGAATGAAATGGTGGCGCGAAGCGCGCTTCGGCATGTTCATCCACTGGGGCGTGTACGCCGTTCCTGCGGGCACTTACAAAGGGTATCCCATGGCGCATGGCGGCGGCGAATGGATCATGAA
>JBQCFV010000192.1:0-6375 GCA_051958695.1 Chitinophaga sp.
GGCGGGAATAAACTGTTGCAGCTGGGCGAAATGTTCCCCCCAGCTTTCTCCTGCGTGAATGTTCGTACAATATGTCAGATGGCCGAATGGCGTTTGCATGATCGTAGTCTTAGCTAACCTGTTTCAAAATCCGTATTACCAATTGTCGCGCAGCATCTCCGCGGCCTTATGCAGCGTGGCCGGGTCGATGGCGTGCACTTCCTTTCCTTTGCCGATACCTTCCAGCAGCGCGATGGTGAGCCTTCCGCCCAGGTGCTCCCTGAACTCTTCGAGGCCCGCCATAATGGGCGACGAGCCGTCCTCGTCGGTATCCAGCAGCGGGTGGTACAAAGGCAAACGCAGCTGCTTCAGCAGGCGGATGATCCTTTCCAGCGAATCATTAGCCAGCATGCCGGTGAGCAATGCATACACGCTGTCCAGCGCAATGCCGATGGACACTGCTTCGCCGTGGCGCAGCTCGAAGTCCGTGAGCTGTTCCAGCTTGTGCGCGCTCCAGTGGCCGAAGTCCAACGGGCGCGAAGAGCCGCTCTCGAAGGGGTCTCCGGCGCCGCCGATGTGCTGTATATGCAATTCCGCGCAGCGGCGGATCAGGTATTGCAAAGCGGCAGGTTCTCCCACCGCCAGCTCTTCCGCATGCTGCTCCATCCATTCGAAGAACGCAGCGTCCTTTATCAACGCCACTTTCACCGCTTCTATCATGCCGGAGCGCCAGTCGCGCTCGTCGAGCGTGGAGAGGAAATGCGCATCGTTGAACACGGCCGCGGGCGGCGCGAAGGTGCCGAGGAAATTCTTTTTGCCGTGATAATTCACGCCGTTCTTCACCCCCACGCCCGAATCGTTTTGCGACAGTACGGTAGTGGGTATACGAATGTGCCTGATGCCGCGGTGGCTGATCGCCGCCACGTACCCTACCAGGTCCAGCACGGAGCCGCCGCCGATGCAGATAACGTAGGAATGGCGGTCGATGGCGTGTTTATCGATCTCATTGATAAGCCAGTAAAATAATTGACGGTCGTTCTTCGACGCTTCGCCGCCAGGCACGACGATAATATCCTGCACAAGCTCGTAATTGACGAGATTGCTGCAATAGGCGGTGATCTGCTCCTGCAGCGTTTCATGATGTTTGGTCACCCCATCGTCCACGATAAAAAGCAACTTCTTCCTGATACCGTTTTCAGCGCGCGAATCGAGGAAATCCGCGAATACGGGGTTGGCCACGTTAAATAAATGTTCCGTAAAGAAAACCCTGTATTCGAACTGTACGCTGAAAGAATTTTGAATGTACGACATAGCTAGTCTCCTGCCCGGTTCCCGGGGAATTTTTAAGAGGATAAATGTACAAAAAAGAGCATTACCTGCTGCTATTTTTTACAGCGGTGGCAAGGCCTCCAAAAGGTGTGAACAGTTGCAGGAAAACAGTGCCCGCACGGCTTGCGGGAAGGTAAGGACGAGCGGCTCAGGTAACGGCAAAGGCTTTGGACAGCAGGATGGACAGCGGCAGGAAAGCCAGCACCGCCAGCGGGTAGGGCGTTGCGGCGAAAGCGGCCACCCAGGCGGCGTTCATGGCTATCAAACCGATAATGCCGCCCTTCACCGCCTTGCCGATGTTGGGCCCGGTGGGCGCTTTCATGGCTTTGACCAGCGGGGTGAGGACCAGGTATAACAGCACCGCGAGATAACAGATCACTTTCAGCGTTTCGCCTTTCATGATGCCCTGCCAAAGGATCAGCGCGCATACCACGCCGTAACCGGCGGCCGCCATCATGAGCGTCTGTTTTTTTCCGCCATGCACTTCGTCGCGCGAGATCATGGTGATGGAAGCGATGTACAGCACCGGCGCAATGGCCAGCCAGCCGTATTGCGGCAGCGCCTCGGGAATGATGCTCATGCCCAGCAGCAGGTTGAGCCCGCGGCAAAGGCCCATGTTAAAAGGCCCCAGGAGGTTGTGGTGTTTGCCCCATTTGTCGTACACCAGCGCCGCCACTGCGATGCCGATAGCGATGAAGCCGGAGATCTCTCCCACGGTAAATGCCGCCAGCACGCCCAGCAGCAAAAGGTATATGCCCAGCACCACCGCTTCCGTTCTGGAAATAATGCCGGATGGAATGGGGCGCTCGGGCCGTTCCACGCGGTCGAGCGCGGAATCGAATATATCGTTGAACACTACGCCGCCGCCGTAAAGACCGATGGTGGCGATGGCAAGACAGGTTACCTGTAAAACAGCCTGCACGTCGGCGAGGCCCTGCGCAAGAAAGCCGGCAATGGCGATGCCCGCCATGATGTCCGTGATGGCGGTGAGTATGTTGGCAGGGCGCATCAATCGCAGGTAGCCGAGCAGTTTGCTGAGGATATAGTTCACGTGTTTGTCAGGTTTCAATACAATAAAGCAATGGATAAAATTGTTACCGGATAATGGCGGATTGTTTGTCCGGGCGTGGTTGCTGCCCTCCGCGCAAAACGGTGCTGCCGTTATATTTCAGGCTTTGGTCGATCTCGGCAGGTTGTTCGAAATCCTTTTCGTTGATCTGGCCGCTCTGCGCGAAAGCAGTGATGGCGTTGCGGTAAGTGACCAGCTCCACGTCGGCTTTGGAGATGCCGCGTTCCAGCATGAGCGCGGCGGTTTTGGGCACTGCGAGCGGATCGCTGATGCCCCAGTCCGCAGCGGAATTCACCATGATGCGTTCCGTGCCGTATTGTTTCACCACTTCCACCATTCTTTCGTTCCCCATTTTTGTAAAGGGGTAAATGGTGAAGGCGGCCCAGAAACCGCGGTCCAGCACTTCTTTCACCGTTTCCTCGTTGTTGTGGTCCACGATCACCATGTAGGGATCGAGCCCCATTTCCAGGGCGATGTCCATGCTGCGCTGCGTGCCCTGTTTTTTATCGCGGTGCGGCGTATGTATCTGCACGGGCAGGCCGGCTTCTTTTGCGAGCAGCAGCTGCGCGCGGTAATATTTTTCTTCCAGCGCCGTCTGGTCGTCAAAACCGATCTCGCCTACGCCTACCACGCCTTCCTTTTAAATAAAAAGCGGCAGTATTTCCATCACCTGTTCGCTGAGCGCTTCGTTGTTCGCTTCTTTTGAGTTCAGGCCGATGGTGCAGTAATGTTTGATGCCGAATTGCGAGGAGCGGAAACGTTCCCATCCTACTAGGCTGCTGTAATAATCGCGAAAGGTATCCACGCCCGTGCGCGGCTGGCCGAGCCAGAAAGCGGGTTCGATAATGGCGGCCACACCGGCGTCGGCCATGGCCTGGTAATCGTCTGTCGTCCGCGAGGTCATGTGTACATGCGGGTCAAAAAAACGCATCCCTTTGATGGCCTCCAGGTAAGCCGGGTTATGCGATTGGGGTACAAGGTCCTTTTCCGTCAGCTGAGCACTACAACACATATGAATATAAATTACAATTGGGTTTAAATTAATAATAAAGGGCGCAACGGCCAATAACATCAATTAGTCATTTACACGACTGGCAACCGTGTGCCAGTCAAGCGTTCCGGCGGCGATGTCCGCTTTCATTTCCGGGCGGGTTCCGAGCAGATCCCTGGCGGGCTGATATGCAGATGCAGCGCAGGCGAGCGCGGCGGCTTCCCTTTCGGCATACTGTTCTGAAAACCATATCCTTTCGATGTCCGCAAAATTGCCTTCATGGATGAACGGCGCTACCATGCGCCAGGTGAGCGGGTTCACGCTTCTTCCCGCGGCCCAGCGCTCGTGCGCGAAGTCCGTCAGGATGCGTGCCAGCGCGGGGTTGGCGCGTTCGTCCACCCCGATGATAAATTGCACCGGCTTGTCGGTAAAGAACGCTTTCATGATGAGCTGGTTCCAGGCCGGCTCGTCCAGGTACTGCGCGGGATAAGGGTTTCGGAGCATAATAGCTTCCAGCACCACGCCGATGTTGGAGCGGATGCCTTCGGCGGTGCGCAATTTCCAGGCTTCGGGAAAGGCCAGCAGCGGCAATGCGCCATAAAGCGCCACCAGCTCGTTCATTTCCGCGGCGTGAAAAAGGTTCTCTATCGCCTGCGTGTAGGCTTGCTGGTTAGTATCCGGCAGCTGCAAAAGCCACCATACCCTGAAAAGCCTGTCCGTGGTATATCCTTCCGGCTGAAAGGGTTGCAGCGCTGCGATCTGTTCGCCGGTTACGTTAACGGCATCGCGGCCGAGAAAACGCGGCGCGGCGGTAAACGCGAGGTTGAACGCCTGCATGGACTGCGTGTCCTGCCATGCGCGGAGCTTGTCTGAAATCCATTGTTGGCCTTTTTCCGGAGTATTGCTGAGGAGTACCTGGTATAACGTTCCCGACACCGATTCCCTGTTGAATGCGTATCCCATGGAGCTAAAATAGTGAATTTCAGGCTTCATGGGGAGCGGATATTTTATGCGGGCGGCGGTTTTGAGGGAGGGAGAAAAATAAAAGAGAGGCAACTAGTGCCTCTCCTTCCGCCATTCTAAAACCTGATTAGTAACCAGGATATTCTTTAGGGGATGCGGTCCCCAATGTCGTTTTCAGGGTTAATATTTCAAAAGCCGGGTCGGTTTATTGGCGGCTTTCCAGATGCAATATAAGGATTAAAAATCGTTCGGCGCTCACCTCGAAATGTCAAAATTTTAACATTTCCTTTTGGAAAAACGATTTTGCAAGAAAAGAAGATCAAGCTGGCTGTCTTTTTTAAGCGGCACTTCTCTGGATAAAGTGCCTGATTCAAAGTGGAATTTATAAAGACAAAAAAGTTTATTCTGGTTGACGAGTCAGCGTAGATTTTTAATCATGCAAAAGGTTAAAACAATTTTAGCGTTCCTTATGTTCTAAAATTATAACATTTATTTAACAACCACAAACATCTTGGCCACTTTTTTTTTCTGTTCACTGAACCTGGCGCTTTGTTGCCGGATTTTACGTAAGTTTAAGCAATTTAGCCAACATTATCTCATTTAAATTGACATGAAAATATTCAACGTAGTTTTTGCCGTGCTGTTCGTGTTATTTGCCGCCCTTCAGTGGAACGATCCCGACCCTTACATATGGATGCCGATCTATCTCTACGGAGCCGTTTTCTGCGCCCTGGCGGCTACGGGTAAGTATTACAAAGGCTGGTACCTCTTTGGCATATTCGCTTACCTGGGGTATGCCGTGTACCTGTTCTTCGCGAAGAACGGGGTGCTCAGCTGGGTGACCGAGCACAATGCAGAGAATATCGCCGGCCAGATGCAGGCCGCCACTCCCGGGATCGAGGATACCCGCGAATTTTTCGGGCTTTTTATCCTGATAGTGGTGCTGTTGGTGAATTTTGTAAATACCAGCCAGAAACGCGCTAAGAAGATGCGGAAGAAGATGATGAAGATCGGTTGAAGGAAAGATATTTGATATGGAAAGACCGCCCGGGAGGGTGGTCTTTTTTTGTTTAAAAAAGAAAGGAAGGATCAACCGACCCTTCCTTTCAAATAAAATATAATCCCAATTTACTTCGCCAAAAGCCTCACCACATCTACGCCTACCGGCGCTTTCTCAGCAGCGTCCGCCGCGTTGAATACCAGGTACAGTGCGTGTTTTTTCCCGTCGTTCACCGCCGGGAAATTAACAGTGGCCGTGTTCGCCTTGCCTGCGGCCGCGCCTGCGCCGATGTTGGCGGTACCCAGCTGCTGGCCGGTCGGACTGTCGAGATGAAGGGCTACGGTGTACCCGTGTTCTGGCACTTCCTGCACAAAGTAGCTCAGCTCGATGCCGGTTACGTCCGTGAGGTCCATCGGGCGGTAAGACGCCCAGGAATTTGCCGTGGGGATCAGCAGTTTTTTGCCGTTGATCTCAACCGTGGCGGCCGCGTCCACTTTTGCGTAGCTGGTGGCCTGGAACCTCGCGTTGCGCAGCTCGGCGTTGGCCGTGCCGGTGATCGGGCGGATGCCTTTGCCGCCTTTATCCGTGTAGGAAGCCATCAGGTACAGCACGCCTTTGTCTTTCAGCTCCTTACCCATCGTGGGATTTACGCTGCCGGTCGCAGGCAGGCTCGGCTCCTGTTTGGCGCCGCCGGCCAGGGAGAAGATGTACTCCACGATCTGTTTGGCCTCGGAAGTTGAGATATTCGGGTGCGCGCTCATCGCGGTTTCGCCCCAAACGCCGCCGCCGCCTTTGATGATCTTTTGTGCAAGATATTCGGGCGATTTCGGGTCTGGTTTGTATTTCTCGGCTACCTGCATAAAGCTCGGGCCGATGGATTTTTCGTTCGTTTTATGACAGGTGGCGCAGTCGGAGGTCTCCATGATGTTCTTGCCGGCAATGGCGCCGGAAATGATCTGGTGACCCTGGCTCATGGCCGCTTTGTCCCTGCCTTCCATGTACACGCCTGTGATGTACAGGTTGGATGCATCCAGCGTTCCGGCG
>JBQCFV010000193.1:0-2058 GCA_051958695.1 Chitinophaga sp.
GTAACCCAGGCTGAACACCTCTGCGATAGCGATAAGCCGGTCGCTGACGTTGCGGTTCAGGATGTCTTTCCCTTTTTTGAGGTGAAGGGAGCGGTTGGTGACCACCAGCAGCGCGCTGAGCGTGTCGTAATCCAGCTCGAAGATCTCCTTGAGACGGATCAGCTGCTCTTTGGACACCCCGGCTTTTACGGCTTCGATCTTCTTCGTAAACAATACCTGGCGCATTTTTACGATCGATTCATAAGAAACCAGCATGTCTTGCCCGTCGGTTACCGGCCCGCGCGCCGCGGCCTTTATGCCGCTGCCGGGCGCCTTGGCCTTGTCTGGCTTTGAGTTCATAGCGAAGATAAGTTTTTTATTGACATTTGTGCACACGCCTTCGTGAATTTTTTCCTGTTACGGGCGGCCTAAACTCATAATGAGACCGCCGGAAGCAGCATTTCACGAATTCGCATAATTTCATCAATTATAAACATAATTATCAATTTGTGAGGAAACACAACACTTTATTTTTCCACTTTCCGGACAACCTGCTTTTGTTACATTTGTAACCAACACCAAGCAAACACAATGGAACCGCTCATACCCGTAAATATCGTGGTCGCCGACCGCACCTACCGGATCAAGATCCGGGCTGAAGAAGAAGAGGCCGTTAGAAGAGTGATGAAGGAAGTGAACGAGAAGATCATCGAATTTAAGGCCGCCTATGCCGGAAAAGACATCCAGGACTATATCGCGATGGCCCTCATCATGTACGCCACCCACCCCGCCACCAGCGGCGGCAAGGCCCAGGCCGGGATAGCCCCTTTCCTCCGGGAAAAGCTGCAACACCTTGACAATCTGCTGGATGAGCAGCTTAAATAGCCCGCCCTGCAACGTTTAGCATCCATAAATTATTCATTATCACAAGCTCCCCTGCGCTTTGCTGCTATTTTTTTGTTATTTTCGCGGGTCGGCTTTAGCCCTTTCTCATGAAACGGGCCAGGGGCTTGATTATTATTAATACTCTTAAATACAGATATATGATTGAACCAATCTCGATAACCACGGTAATAGTCGCGGGCGTTGTTGCGCTGGCGGTTGGAATAATACTGGGAAAAATAATATTTGCTAAAAACACCAAAATAAAAATCCAGGAAGCAGAGGAACAGGCCAAAAGGATCATTGCAGAAGGGCAGCTGAGCGCGGAGAACCTGAAAAAGGACAGGCTGCTGGAAGCCAAGGAAAAATACCTGCAGCTGAAATCGGAGCATGAGAAAGAGGTGATGCAGCGCAACCAGAAGATCGCGGAATCAGAGAACCGCATCAAACAGAAAGAACAGTCCCTCAACCAGAAAAACGATAACATACAGAAGCAGGTCGCCGAAAACGAATCCATCAAGGAAAACCTCGCCCGCCAGATAGAGATCGTGAACATCAAACGTTCCGAGCTGGAAAAACACCAGGAAGAACACATCCGCCGGCTCGAAAAAGTGGCGGCGCTCACTGCGGAAGAAGCGCGCCACCAGCTGATCGAAAGCCTGAAAGAAGAGGCCCGCACCCAGGCGCTCGGCCACATCCAGGAGATCATCGAGGAAGCCAAGACCAAAGCCAATAAAGAAGCCAAAAAGATCATCATACAGTCCATACAGCGTACCGCCGCCGAGCAGACCATCGAGAACGCCATCACCGTGTTCAACCTGGAAAGCGACGAGATCAAAGGCCAGATCATCGGCCGCGAAGGCCGCAACATCCGCGCCATCGAAGCCGCTACCGGCGTGGACCTGATCGTGGACGACACCCCGGAAGCCATCGTGCTTTCCTCTTTCGACCCGCTGCGCCGCGAGATCGCCCGCCTCAGCCTCCAGCGCCTCGTGCAGGACGGACGTATTCACCCCGCCCGCATCGAGGAAGTGGTGGAAAAAACCAAACGCCAGCTGGAAGAGCAGGTAATGGAGATCGGCGAACGCACCGTGATCGAAATGGGCATCCACGGTCTGCATAAAGAGCTGGTGCGCATGGTCGGCAAAATGCGCTTCCGCTCCTCTTACGGGCAGAACCTGCTGATGCACTCCAAAG
>JBQCFV010000194.1:0-7067 GCA_051958695.1 Chitinophaga sp.
ACCCTGCGCCGCAGCTTCCAGAGCTCTTCCTTTTGCTGGTGACTGTCCGCGAAAAGTATTTCCCCGCATTCAAAATCCATCACTACGGCAGCGATGGCTTCCATTTCCTGGAAGAGCATGTCCGGGTGATTGCCGTCTACCTCTATCAGCAGGTGTGCCTGAACGTCGTCGTCTATCTTCACCATACTGCTGTCTACAAACTGCGTCACCCACAACAGCGCATCCCTTTCCATAAATTCCAGCGCCGAAGGCGTATACCCGGCGCGAAAAATGGCGCTCACGGCCGCGCAGGCGTATTCGGCGGAATTGAACGGCACCAGCATCAGCAGGTCGTGCTTTGGCAGCGGGATGAGGCGCAATACGATCTTTGTAACGATGCCGAGCGTGCCTTCGCTGCCTACCACCAGCTGCGTGAGATTATAGCCGGTAGCATTTTTCAGCACGTTCGCTCCCGTCCAGATCACATCGCCGTTTGGCAGCACGAGCTCGAGATTGAGCACGTAATCCTTTACCACGCCGTATTTCACGGCTTTCGGCCCGCCGGAGTTCTCGGCGATGTTGCCGCCGATAAAACAGGTGCCGCGGCTGCTCGGGTCGGGCGGGTAGAACAGTCCTTTTTCGCGCACGGCGTCCTGCAGCACCTGCGTGATCACGCCGGGCTCGGTGGTTACCTGCAGGTTGCGTTCGTCTATGTCGAGAATTTTGTTCAGCCTTTCGGTGGAAAGCAGTACGCCGCCATGCTGCGCCAGCGCGCCGCCGCTCAACCCGGTACCGCCGCCCCTGGGCGTTACGGGCAAAAGGGCTTCGTTGCACAACCGCATGATGCGGCTTACTTCGCCGGTGGTAGCGGGTTTCAGCACTACTTCCGGCGGGAAGCGGAGGTCTTCCGTTTCGTCCTGCGCATATTTTTCGATGTTCTCTTCGTCGGTAAGAACATATGCCTCCCCTACAATGGCTTTCAGGGCATCGATGTGGGCGGGCGTTACTTTGGCGAATGTGCTCATGCGGCAAAAATAGTTATCAATCCGGACTAACTGTCAAGACAAAATATGGTGAAAAGTGGGGACGCCATGGTACTTTCCATGTGAACGCGTTCAAGCCAATATGGCGGACGGGTGATCGGAAAGACCGGCGTTCCATATGAATGCCTTCAGGCAAATATGGTGAAGGCGCCAGAAAGACGAGGAAAGCGTATACTGTTCGGGTACAGGCCGATGCACCGGCTTCAGCTTATACGCGCCCTGCCGGCCGTTGCCGGAGGCGATCAAAAAGACGGGCAAAGCGTATACCTGCGTGCATTGGAAAAGCTCCGGTTCGGGTACAGGCCGACGTACATGAGGCTCAGCTCATAAGCGCCCTGCCGGCTGTTGGCGGCGGACAGCGTGCTGGAAGTGACATCGTAGTTGAACATCAGCCGGAAATTGGCCACCTGGTAACCTACCAGGAAAGCGTACGCATCCTGGAAGCGGTAATACAGTCCGCCAAAAAGCTGCTGCGTGCCGTCGCCGGAGAGGTTGTAGGCGGCGTAAGCGCCGGCCATGGTTTCGGAGGATTTTGCCTGGCGGGAATAATACGCGCCGGGGTTGAGTATCACCTTGTCGCTCAGCTTCAGGCTGGCGCTGAGGAAGCCGATGTACCGGCGGTCTATCTTGTTGTCCCCGTCGTAAAAAGTTTCTTTCGGCGTGTTGATGTGATGCACGGAGAAACCGGTGTTGATATAAATATTGTCGGTCGGGAAATACGCGTAGTTCATCCCTACCTGCATATCGAAATAACCGACGGACGCCGCGGTGAAAGGCTCCCCGGAAAACATCTGCGAATCGAAGAACTGGCCGTTCCACTGGCTGCCAAAGGTGAGCTTGCTGAGGTCCACCCGTTTGTCCGCATACCCCACGTTAAAACCTGCGCTCAGCAGGCTGCTTTGGCCCATCAGCTGGTGGTAGGCCACGGAGCCGTAGGCTTTGGTGGAGGTGAGGTTCCCGCTGCCGGCCACATCGCGCAGCAGCATGCCGCCCACGCCTACCCAGCCATAGGTAAGCTGGTCGCGGAACAGCTGGAAATCGCCAAAGGCGGACATTGTTTTGTACGGCACCGGTATGGTCGCCCACTGGTTGCGGTACTTGATGCCGAGCCGGTAGTTGCCATCAGGAATAAATCCGGTATTGGCGGGATTGGTGGAAAGCGGGGAATTGAAGAACTGCGAAAAATGCAGGTCCTGCGCGGAAGCCGGGATGGCGCCCGCGAGGCAGCAAATGAAGATAATATGGCAAACATGCTTTCTCATAACCAACCCTTTATCTTAATAATGTGACGTTCCCCGTTTTTGTTACCTTATTCCCGTCCGTAAATTCGATGTTCAATACGAAAGCGTATGCGTCCATCGGCTGGATCGCGCCGTTGAAGCGGCCGTTCCAGCCGAGCCTGATGTCGTTGCTCTGGAACATCAGCTGGCCCCAGCGGTTGAACACTTTCATGTCGTAATGTATGATGCCGAAACCTTTGATCTCCCAGATATCGTTCACCCCGTCGCCGTTTGGTGAAAATGCCGTGGGCACGTCGTACAGCGGGTTCACGATAGCGCTCACCTGCTGGCAGACGGTGTCCGTACAGCCAAATTCCGTGTAGGCGATGAGGCATACTTCATAAGTGCCGGTGCGCAGGTACTGGTAAGTGGGGTTCACTTCGTTGGAGATGTTGCCGTCCCCGAAATCCCAGCGGTAATGCGAGGCATCGGTGCTTTGATTGGTGAACATATGCGGCGTGTTTTCCACCGGCTTGTTGGGCTGGAAGATGAACTGCGCCGTGGGCGGCGGCATCACGGTGATGAAAATGGTGGTGTCGTGATACTGGTTGCAGGTGTTGGGATCGTATGCCTGGAGCCTTACCGGGTAACGGCCGGGCTGCGTGTAGGTATGCGTCGGATAGGCCGCCGTGGAAGTGCCGCCGTCGCCGAAAGTCCAGTTGAAGGTAACGCCGCCTTTGGAAATGTTGTCGAAGTTGGCGATGAAAGGTGCGCAGGCGCTGTCCTGCACGGTGAACGCGGCTACAACGTTGGCGGCTACACGCAGCGGCAGCGTTTGCGTTTGCGGCGCGTTGCAATAGTTGGTATCGGTGAGCGTAAGCTGCACGTTGTAGATGCCTTCGGAAGCGAAGTGATGCGTTTGGCGCGTGGTGTCCGTTATTACTTCCGGGGTGTTGTCGCCAAAGTTCCAGGTGAAGGAAGTGTTGGTGAACGGTTTGCCCGGCGGGTGTGTGGACGTGTTCACAAAAAGATATTCCAGCGCGGTGCAGGGCGGCAGGCGTTGCTCGGTAAAGCCCATGACGGCTTCATCTTCCCGCACACGGATATCCATATACGCCGTATCCGCCAGGTTGCAGCTGGCCGGGTCGTATTTGATCAGGCGTACGCGGTAATCGCCCACGGCCGGGTAGGAATGCGAAGCGTTCGGCACGGTGGTGACCACATCTGCGCTCCCGTCGCCAAAATTCCAGGTCCAGCTTTCCGCGCTTACATTGGTGGTGTCTATAAATTCCAGGTCGGCCGGTATACAAAAGTTCCTTCTTCGTTCCCGCGTGGTAAAGCCGGCGCGCACGCCGTCAAGGTTGAACGCGATCTTCAGGGCGCCGAGGTTGCAGCCGCCGGGAAAGCCCGTGAAATAAGCGCCGGGCGTGGTCGGGACGCGTACCCTGTCCGGCCCGATCGGGCAGGCGGCGCAGATGGCCTGGTAGATCACGCCGTTCTGGTCGAAGCGGCTGGTGCCGCCGTCCACGTGCTCAAACAGCCCGTCTCCTCCGTAGAACGTGCCGTACAAAATGTCCAGCGCGTCTCTTTTCATTACGAAGAAATAAAAGTCGCTGCCGTCCGACCGCGATTTGCGGGCGTCTGGCGTTACGGGCAGGTTGCGCGTATTGGAGTTCGCGAATTGCGAACCGCTGTTCAGCTCGCCGCCCCAGCCGGAAACGTATACGTTCTGGCAGCGGTCCACCAGAAAAGCCACGGGGCTCAGGCTCGGAACGCTGGCGTTTTTGCCGAAGGTGGTGGAATATATCAGCGCGGAAAGGTCCGGCCGTAATTTGGTGATGAACTGTTTGGAATTGTCGTTATAAAAAGTGGCCGTGCCGGCGGGCTGCTGTATGGGCCAATCGCCTTCCGTGGTGCCCATTACATATACGTCGCCCGCCCTGTCCAGCTGGATGCCGTATACCTGGTCCGCCTTGGAATTGTCCGATCCCATAAAGGTGGAATGCAGCAGGGTGCGCCCGTCTGCGGAAAGATGCGCGATATACCCGTCGCATGCGCCGCCGCGGTAGCTGTTGTACACGCCGCCGCCGCGCATGGGGAAATTGGCGCTGGCGGTGCCCCCGGCCACGTACACGCTGTTGCCGCCGTTCACGGCCAGCACGTAGGCCGCGTCTTCGGCGCTGCCGCCCAGGAAGGTGCCCCATAACAATGCGTCGCAGTTGGGATTGATCTTGAGCACTACCGCATCCTGGCGGCCGCCGCCGTAGGTGGACTGGTAAGCGTTGGCGCTGGCGGGGAAGTCGGGTGACTGGGTGGAGCTGGCAACATAGATGTTTCCCGCGCCGTCTATCACCACTTCGCTGCGGGCGTCGTCGCCATAGTTGCGGAGCAGCACGTCCGTTCCGCCGCCTTTTTCACCGCGGATGTTCGCGCCGTCCAGCCCGGAGCCGCCGATGCGCATGCTGCCGATCAGGGCGGAACCGTTGGCGTTGAGCTTCACCACTACGATGTCCGAACCGCCGCAGGGACCTGCGGAATCGAGCGCGGGGAAATTATTGGAATTTGTTCTGCCGGAGATCACGAGGTTGCCGTTCGCGTCCACGAACATGCTGCAGGGCTGTTCTTCGCCCATGCCGCCGATGTAAGTGGAATATACGATACGGTTACCCGTGGGATTGAACTTGGTAATGGCCATGTCGTACCGGGCGCCGTTGAAGGTGCCGTCGTACACGCCGGGACTTACAGGATAGCCCTGGTTGAAGGCGATGCCGCCGCCGTAGAAATTGCCGCCCGCATCGTAAGTGGCGGTAAAGCCCCAGTTTTCCGCCGCGGAGCCGGAAAGGGTGGCGAACACTACGGTGGGATCTATCACCAGCGGGTACTGTTCGTCGTACCGGCCGGAGACCTTATAGCTCACAACGTTGCCGGAAAGCTGGTACTGCACGTTCACCGTTTTCCGCTGACCGTTCACGTACTGGTACGCGTAAGGTGCCAGCTCGATAGCTTCGCCCACGGTGGTTTGTATGTGAAGGGTATTTTTTTTCAGGGTGATGGAAGTGGCGCCCGTGTATTTCAGCTTCACCTGCGAGGGATTGCCGCCGGGATGCACCACTACGTCGTATTTCAGCTGGCTGCTTTCGGAATATACCTGCACGTCGATGTTCGGGTACATGTTTTTATACAGCACGTTCGTATAGGCGCCGATGCCGGATTTCCATTTGGAAGGGTCGTTGCCGATAAAGTAGCTGATATTTTCCTGGGTGGGTTTGGAGGGGATGATCTCCGGGCGGGCAGCCGCGTTGAGGAATTGAATGTCGTAGGAATGGCCTCTCACGTTGCCGGGCTTCGGGGGATTGGCCGCATCATCACCGGAAGGCGCGGAGGCCCTGCCGTTGGCCCTGTTCTTTTTATCCTTTGGGGCGCCGTCGGGGTAATAGGTATACCTTGCGGAATCTTTGGGCCCGCCGTGGCGGAACGCTTCCAGCTTGGCCATGTCGCCGGGGTGCATGAGCAATACGCGGAAACCGTTATCGCGGAGAAAAACGCTGGCGCCGCCGAGAGCGGCCCTGTACCTGAAATCCGTATTCCACTGCCCTTTGTTCTCCACAAATTCCAAGGGGGTATTCAGCGGACCGTGCTGATGCTCCTGGGAAAAAACGGGCGATCCGTACATCATAACCAGTATCCAAACTTGCAAAGCACTGATAAGACCGGTAGGGCGTAAAGATTTCAAGCGGTTTCGAATTTTAATTTTGTGCCTAGAATAATCAATATACTTTATTTAACGGATAGAACCGTCAAAATGTTACGGTGGGGCGGATTGGTTGGCGACTGGCAGAGGACGGTGCACGAAGGTATTGGGCAAGCAACATATTCAGGTTCAACCATCCCTGCCAGTCATTCCGAAAGATTCAACGTAAAAGCCGTCAGGATATTTTACTCCATGCGGATTTTGACCGTTGCGTGGCGAGGAAATCGTGCAGGGGTTTATTTTCAGGGAGTTCCAGCTCGGGATCGTCGGACAGTATCTTTTCGGCGCAGTCGCGGGCGGCCTGCAGCATGGCCCTGTCCTGCACGATGTCGGCCAGCTTGAGGTCAAGCAGACCGCTCTGGCGGGTGCCTTCAATATCACCGGGGCCGCGCAGCTCCATGTCCTTTTCGGAGATCACGAAGCCGTCGTTGGTCTGCACCCTCACTTTTACGCGTTCCTGGCTGTCTTTCCCGATCTTGTTGCCGGTCATGAGTATGCAGTAGCTCTGTTCCGCCCCTCTCCCCACGCGGCCGCGCAGCTGGTGCAGCTGGCTCAGCCCGAACCGTTCGGTGCTTTCGATCACCATCACGGAAGCGTTGGGCACGTTCACGCCTACTTCTATCACGGTGGTAGCCACCATGATCTGCGTGTCGCCGGTCACGAAGCGGTGCATGTTCGCGTCTTTCAGCTCGTTCGTCATGCGCCCGTGCACCATGCTGATATAATATTTCGGTTCGGGGAAAAAGGCTTTCACTTCCTCGTACCCTTTCGTAAGATTTTCAAAATCAAGGCTGGCGGATTCTTCGATGAGCGGGTATACAACATACGCCTGCCGGCCTTTCCGTATTTCTTCTTTGATAAAGTCCATCACCTGCGGCCGCTGGTATTCCGTGCGGTGCACGGTGGTGATGGGTTTGCGGCCGGGCGGCAGCTCGTCGATAACGGACACGTCCAGGTCGCCGTACACGGTCATGGCCAGCGTACGCGGGATGGGCGTGGCGGTCATTACGAGAATGTGCGGCGGCGTATCGTTCTTTTCCCACAACCGCGCGCGCTGCGCCACGCCAAAGCGGT
>JBQCFV010000195.1:0-2403 GCA_051958695.1 Chitinophaga sp.
TGAAGCTCGAAACCTACCGCAACCGCAAGGTGGATTACCAGAACTCGTTGCAAAAACAGCTCGCTACCCTGGAATACCTCACCGGCGAGCCTTTGAAAGATTCCATCCAGAGCGCTTTCACATGGCCCGCGGCCTCGGCCGAAGTATCGCTGGAAAGCAACTCCGCCGTGAAGACCGCCATCCAGAAAGAAAAAGTAGCGGAGATCGGTGTTGATCTGGCAAAAAGCCAGTACAAACCTTCGCTGTTCGCGCAGGCAGGCACGGGTTACAAAAACGGTTTCCTGCCGGACGTGACCACGCCCAAGTTCAATTACAACGCTGGCGTAAGCCTCTCCGTGCCGATATTTCACGGTAAAAAACTGAGAACGCAGGAACATATGGCCGCTACCGAAGTGGAAGTGGCGAAATGGAATACGCAAAGCATTAAAGACAATATCAGGAAAGAAGCCGCGCAGCAGATGGCGGACATTGCGGCCAGCCGCGAAAGGCTGGAAACCGCCAAAACACTGCTGGAACAGGCTAACAGGGCGCTCACGCTGGCGCAGAGCCGTTACAAATACGGCGTGATCACTTACCTCGACCTGCAGAACGCGCAAACGTCGCTGCTGGAAGCGGAGATATCAAAGATCCAGTACCAGTACCAGCTGTCTGTAAGCAGCCTGGCATTGTTGCAGCTGAATGGAAATGAATTTTGGAAATAGTGTGAAAGACAATTACGGACGCCATGTCCGTAGTTTTGTTTTCGTAGTGTGTGTTTAAAAGAAGCCCGGTCCTTCGTGGACCGGGCCTGTTTTTTTTATACGCGGTATGCGCGCAATTATGATTTTCCCGCGATGCCCATTTCAAGGCCTCTCAGCTCCGCCAGGCCTCTCAGCCTGCCGATGGCGCTGTACCCGGGATTGGTCTTTTTATGCAGGTCGTCCAGCATCTGGTGGCCGTGATCGGGCCGCATCGGGATGGACACGTTCCTTTTTTTCATCACCGCCAGGATGTTTTTCACCACGCTATACATATCAACGTCGCCTTCGAGGTGGTTGGCTTCGTAGAAGTTGCCGAGCGCGTCGCGTTTGGTGGCGCGCAGGTTGATGAAGAGGATGTGATCGCCGAGGCTCTCCACCATGCCGGGCAGATCGTTGTCTTCACGCACGCCGTAAGAGCCGGTGCAGAAGCAAAGGCCGTTGGCGGGGGAAGGCGCGGTAGCCAGCAGCTCTCTCGCATCCTGCTCGGTGCTTACCACGCGTGGCAGGCCGAGTATGGGGAAGGGAGGATCGTCAGGGTGAATGGCGAGCCGGATGCCGACTTCTTCGGCCACGGGCACGATCTGCTGGAGGAAATAAAACAGGTGCAGCTTCAGCTTGATGGCGTCGATGTCTTTGTATTTGTCGAGCGCGGCCTGGAACTGTTCCAGCGTAAAACTTTCTTCGGAACCGGGAAGGCCCGCGATGATGTTGCGCTGCAGCAGGGCCTTTTCATCGTCGGTCATACTGTCGAACTGTTCCTTTGCGCGGGAGATCTCTTCCTGCGGATAATCGTTTTCCGCGCCCGGGCGTTGCAGCATGAACAGGTCGAAGGCCATGAACTGCGCTTTATCGAAACGCAGCGCTTTCGATCCGTCCTCCACGGTGTACGCGAGGTCCGTGCGCGTCCAGTCCAGCACGGGCATAAAGTTGTACGTAACGGTATAAATGCCGCATGCCGCGAGGTTGCGCAGGCTTTGCTGGTAATTTTTGATATATTCTTTGAACCGGCCGGTTTGTGTTTTGATATCTTCATGCACGGGCACGCTCTCCACCACCGACCATGTAAGGCCTGCGGCTTCGATTTCCTGCTTGCGCCGGAGGATCTCTTCCTTGCTCCATACTACGCCGTTCGGAACGTGATGCAATGCCGTAACGATCCCTGTAGCGCCGGCCTGCCGGATGTCTGAAAGGCTTACGGGGTCGTTAGGCCCGTACCACCGCCAGGTCTGTTCCATTCTCAACATACGCTGATTGATTTTTTGTTTCCCAAAAATAGAATCAAAAAGGTGATATGCAAATTATCCGCAAGAAAATCAGGGTTTTTGTAGCAATAGCACCATTACGTCCATCACATTGGTGCCGGTATGCCCGGGTTTGATGTGCGTGCCCGCCTGGTCGAAAAAATGCCAGCTGTCGTTGCGGGCAAGAAAAGGCTGCGGATCGGGCGCATTAGCGAGCACTGCGGCGTTGATCACCGCCCCGGCAGCGTCCGTAGGGCCGTCTATACCGTCAGTGCCGGCGGAAAGAAAGGTGATATGCGGCGCGTTCTTCAGCAGCAAACCCGTTGCCAGCGCCAGCTCCTGGTTGCGCCCGCCGAGACCGTTGCCGGTCACTTTTACGGTGGTTTCGCCGCCGGCCAGCAGGCATGCGGGATACGGGCCTT
>JBQCFV010000196.1:0-4168 GCA_051958695.1 Chitinophaga sp.
CCGGCCCTTTTTGCGGCGGCGGCCCATTTGGCGGGATCGAACTTTACGGGGTTGAAAGTATTCGGCAGCGCTTCATATTTCTGCACGTACTCGTAATACGGAATGCCGGCGGGTTTGCGCTGCGTCCATCCTTCGTCTTCCGGGCAAAGGCTCCACGATTCCACGATGCCCCACTGGGAATAGGTGCCCCAGTGCATCATCAGCCCGAATTTCCAGTCCTGCCACTCGTCCAGCTTCTGCAGCACGAGCGGATCGGTTTCTTTTACATAAGGCTCGTTCTGCCCCTGGGCGCCAACAGCGGCCAGCATGCATACGGCTAAAAGGATTTTTTTCATGGTGATCTGTTAGAGGTGGTTCACTGTTTATTGCTCGCACGCATTCGCGATATGCAGGATGCGCAATTGTCTGTTCACTTCGGTGGCGGACAGCCTGGTGTCCAGCTGCAGCGTTCTGGCCCTGCCCGGCAGCAGGTCGAAATAATTGTCCGAAAAGGTGGAAACGCCTTTGTCGTTTTCCAGCATGAGGCAAATATTTTTGGCGAGCTTGTCCGTACTGACGCGAACGGATATTTTCCCCTCCGTTTCGCTTACATGCGTGGTCACCACCGGTTCGGGCAGCTGCAGATACCGGGGTGCAACAAAATAAAATACATTCTCCGACACCGGCTGGCTGTTCTTTACCAGTTTGGTGTACAAAATTACCTTTTCAGGGGCGGCGCCGTTGAGGAGCGTTTCTTTTTGAATGCTATGCACCGCTTTGCTGGCATTGGCTTTGGCGGTGAAACGAATCGTTTGTTCGTGCAGCACTTTTCCTTCCATGTCCATGAGCTGCATTACCAGCTCCAGCTTTTCATCGTTCGGCAGATCGTTCACCACGTATGTTCCCAGCTGTCCGTCTTCCACCACATTGCTTACCAGCAGCGGCCTGTACGCTTCCTTCACAAAATATTGCAACGCCTTCCACCTTCCGAAATAATCGATGCCGCTCCAGGATGCGCCGGGCCAGCAGTCGTTGAACTGCCAATACAGCGTACCCATGCAATACGGCATGGCCCTGCGATGTGCTTCCATGCCTACTTTCATGCCTTCGGCCTGCAGCACCTGGCTGAGGTACAGGAACGCGGGAAAGTTGCGCGGCGTTTTATAATAGTGGTCCATGTAGGTTTTGATGGCGGCGTTGCCGCGCGTGAAACTTTTCTGGTGCGCCTGCATCACGAAGGAGTGGATGTCCCACTGGCTGCTGTCCGCGTACGTGCGCACGGTGTTCAGCTCCGGGAACGACTGGAAGCCGTACTCGCTCATGAACCGCGGGATGTGCGTATTAAGCGCTTCAAACCATTCCATGCCGTGCCATACGCCCCAGTAGTGGTTGTCTCCGTGCCGGAAATCTTCCGCTTTGCCCCAGTTGCTGATCGGAGACGACGGAAAATAGAACCGCCCCGGATCATGCAGCTGCACTTCCTTTTTGAGGATGTTATGAAAGAGCGTATCATAGCCTTTCAGCATTTGTTGCCATTGTCCGTCGGTGTACACGTAGCCGTCTTTCCAGCCCCAATTCTTGATCGCCACGGCAATTTCATTGTTGCCGCACCAAAGCGCGAGCGAGGGATGGTTGCGCAGCCGCGCGATGTTGTACGCGGTCTCTTCTTTTACCTGTTGGAGGAAGTTGGTATCTGAGGGATATAGCGTACAGGCGAACATAAAATCCTGCCACACGAGAATGCCTTTTTCATCCGCGAGGTCGTAGAACTGATCGTTTTCATAAATGCCGCCGCCCCATACGCGCACCATGTTGAAGTGCGACGCCTGCATGTCTTCGAACATTTTTTTGTAACGTTCGGGGCTTACGCGCGGCAGGAAGTTATCGGAGGGAATGTAGTTCGCGCCTTTCATAAACACGGGACGGCCGTTCACTTTCACGTAAAAGCTGGTGCCAATGCTGTCAGGCCCGTTCACTACTTCTACGGTGCGCAGGCCGATCTTCCGTTGCACCTGCTGCAGCGTGTCTTTGCCTTGCATGAGGGAAACGGTGAGCGGATAAAGATGCTGCGCGCCCAATCCGTTCGGCCACCAGCGTTTTGGTTGGGTGATGGTGAACGGCAGGTTGGTTTCGTTCGCGCCGGCAGTCAGGCTGGTGGTGAGGGTTTGGGGGTGGAAAGACCTGTCCCCGCTATGTACTACGATCTTATAAACGCCTGCCTTCCGAACGTTCAGCTTCAGCCGCGCTTCCATTTGCGCGGACGCGTCCGTGAGCGCCCGTTGCCTGATCCACACGTCTTCCAGCCGTGCCTTGTTCCATGCCACAAAATACACCGGCCGCCAGATGCCGCTGGTCACGTAACGCGGGCCCCAGTCCCAGCCGTAATGATACGGCGCTTTGCGCGCATGCACGCTCAGCGGGATGTCGTCCGCATCGTTGCCTGCCGGGTACACAAGACGGTCTTTCATGAACTTCGGCATATCGTGCATGATGGGGCTATGAAAGAGAATACGAAGATGATTGAGGCCGGGTTTGAGCACGGATTTCACCGGTACTGTTTTCCCCACGAACATGTTTTGCGCTTTTAAAATAAGCCGGTCGTTCAGGTATACGTCCGCATAGGTGTCAAGACCGGCAAATTCCAGCGCCATCTCATCGTACAGGTCGAATGTAGCGGGTGGCACCAGCATGGAAGTGCGGTATTCCCAGTCTTTTTTATCGATCCACTGCAGCCCTTTTTCGTTGGCGCCCGCGAAAGGGTCGGGAATGAGCTGGTGGGCGAGCAGGTCCGTATGAACGGTGCCCGGTACGAGGGCTTTCCGCCAGACGTTCTCGTCCGTTCTCCGGAATTCCCAGCCGCTGTCGATCTTCGCCCGCAGCTGCGCGGAAACGGGAACGACGCAAACGGCCAGCAAAAGCCCCAATAGGAATGATCTCATGTTCACTGTTTAAACGGGTAAAAATAACGGTTATTGACAAAACGGAAACATTGCGGATATTTGGGGAATGAAAAGCATCTGGCGTCAAATCCTGCAATATCTCTTCATCAAAAAGCGCGACAAGTCCGAGCCGCTCAACACCAACACCAAACTGATGCACGGCATGAACCGGATCTCCATCATCGTGTTCCTCGTGGCGGTGATCATCATGCTGATCCGGCTGATCAGGCACTGGCTATAAGGTCACTTCAACATTCCTACGATCGCTTCAGCGGCCTTGCGCGAGGCGGTGCCGTCGCCCAGCAGCGTCCACAACATGGCATAGTCCGCTTTCATTTGCTGGTGACGGGCGGTATCTTTTAAGATCAACGTCAGTTCCTTGAGGAGATTTTCTTCGGTAAGCTCGTGCTGTATCAGCTCTTGTACGACGGGTTTGTCCATGATAAGGTTCACCAGCGAAATGTACTTTACCTTGATGAGCCGTTTGGCGAAGAAGTACGACACGGGGCTGCCTTTGTAACACACCACTTCGGGCACGCCGAACAGCGCGGTTTCGAGCGTGGCGGTGCCTGAGGTGACGAGCGCGGCCGTGGCCTGCAGCAGCAGCTGGTAGGTTTGCCCTTTTACGACGGACACGTTGGGGTAAGCGCCGGTAAAGCCGTTGATAAAGCTGTCTTCCAGGCTGGGCGCCTGCGCCATGATGAACTGGTATTCGGGAAAATATTTCGCCACGGAGAGCATCACGGGCAGCTTCTTTTCCACTTCCTGCTTGCGGCTGCCGGGCAGCAGCGCAATGATGGGCTTGTCGGAGAACGGGGGCGCGGCGGGCGCTTCCCTGGCGGCTTTCACCGCTTCGATCAACGGGTGGCCGACGTATTCCACCTCAAAATCCCATTTTTTATAAAAATCCTTTTCAAAAGGAAGGATCACTAACATTTTATCGACCGTTTCGCGGATCTTTTTCACGCGGCCTTCTTTCCAGGCCCATACCTGCGGGCTGATGTAATACACTACTTTCAGGCCCTGCTGTTTAGCCCATTCCGCGATGCGCAGGTTAAAGCCGGGGTAATCGATCAGCACGAGCACGTCTGGTTTCCAGGCTTCGATATCTTTTTTACAGCTGTCAAGATTTTTGAAGATGGTGCGCAGGTTCATCACCACTTCCACGAACCCCATAAAGGCAAGCTCGCGGTAATGTTTCACTACGGTGGCGCCGGCCTGTTCCATCAGGTCGCCGCCCCAGCAGCGGA
>JBQCFV010000197.1:0-2774 GCA_051958695.1 Chitinophaga sp.
CGGACCGTGAGGAGATCCAGAAAAAATTCCTGGAAACACATACCGGCAGCGTCGTAGCGCTCGACGTGGTGAAACAGCTCGCAGGCTCCACGCCTGATTATGCCGAGGTATATCCGCAGTTCGCCAGGCTGAGCGAGGACGTGCGCGAAAGCGAAGCAGGCAAAACTTACGCGGAATACCTGGAGAAGATCAAAGCGGTATCCATTGGCGCGACGGCTCCCGAATTTTCGCAGAACGATACCGAAGGGAAACCGGTTTCCCTTGCTTCATTCCGCGGCAAATACGTGCTGATCGACTTCTGGGCGAGCTGGTGCGGCCCCTGCAGGAAGGAGAACCCGAACGTGGTGAAAGCGTATAACACTTACAAAGGCAAAAACTTCACCATCCTCGGCGTTTCGCTTGACAAAGAAGACGCCAAAGACAAATGGCTGCAAGCGATCGCGGACGACAACCTCACCTGGACGCACGTTTCAGACCTGGCGTTTTGGAACAATGCCGTAGCGAAACAATACGCGGTGCGTTCCATCCCGCAGAACTTCCTGATCGACCCGCAAGGCAAGATCGTTGCGAAGAACCTGCGTGGTAAAGCATTGGAAGATAAACTGGCGGAGCTGCTGAATTAGTGGCTTTGTAGCACGGATATTATTCTGGAAGAGGCTGCATCGATGGATGCGGCCTCTTTTTTTTACCTGAAATACCGCTCGAGCGTGGAGTCCTCCCCATATACGTCATCATAGAACTGCAAACGCCCGTTGCGCATTTCGGCAGTGAAATACCGTATGTAGATCGGCAGGCGGTTGGTCATGGAATAGACGCGCTGCTCTTCGTTTTGCAGCCAGGTAAGCACACTGTCGCGCATTTCGGGGCGCGGGTCGTTGCGGATCATGTACATGGCCAGGCTGTCCCAGGCCTGCACGCGCACGCAGCCATGGCTCAGCGCGCGGTTGCTGTTGCTGAAAAGACTGCGGTTGTTCGTATCATGGAGATATACGCTGAACTTGTTGGCGAAGTTGAATTTGAGGATGCCGAGCGAATTGTCCAGCCCGTCCATCTGCCGCAGCACGTATGGAAAATACCTGCGGCCGAGCTTTCCCCAGTTGATGGAATCGGGATTCACCACGTTGCCGTGATGGTCCACCACTTCAAGGTTCTTTTCCGCGAGGTAGCCCACGTTCTTTTTTATCTGCGGCAGCATTTCCTTGAACACGATGCTGTAAGGCACGCGCCAGTAAGGGTACAGCACGAAGTTGGTCAGTACGGAATTGAGAATGGGCGTGCGCGTGCGCGGCGTGCCAACGATCACGCGGCTTTCGACCACGCTGGCCGTGTCTTCCATTACGTTGAGGCGGAAGGCGGGGATATTCACGAGCAGGTAGCGGCCGGGCAACGTGTCCGGCAGCTTGCGCCAGCGGTCGAGGTTTACGGACGCCTGCAGCAGCCAGTCCTGCGGCTGTTTGTTAAGCGCTTCGATGGTACGTTTGCCGGCGATGCCGTCCGCATAGAGGTTGTATTCGCGTTGAAATTTCCGCACGGCGTTCTTCAGCTGCACCGAATCGGTAAAACCGGTGGAATCCAGCTGACCCGTTTTAATAAGGCGCGCAGCCAGCTGCTGCCTGAATTGCAGAGTATCCGCGTATTGCTGCGGCAGCGTATCCCAGCGCATATCGCCAAAGCGGCGCCGGAATTGCAGCAGGCCTTCTTTCAGCGCGAGGTAGCCGGGGTGGAACGGTTCCTGCTGCTGCAGCGCGGCGGAAATGCTTTTCTGCTGCAGCGCGGTTTCCAGCAGACCGGTGAGCACGGTATCCGAAAGCAGGGAATCTTTGCGAAGGGTTACGCTGTCGCGCGGGGCCACGCCGTAATGCAGGTGATGCGACATTTTGAAAAAAGCGTCCGTGAGGAGCACATCCATTTTTGCCCAGAGCGCGGCGTCCTTTTGGGCGTCTTTTTCCGTTCTGAAACGGTTTTGCACGTCATTGAGTGCCGTGGCGTGATAATGCGCGGGATTCAGCCCGTAATTGCCCGCGGCGTTGATCCATTGCAGCATGGTGTCTGCCTCGGCCCCTGCCCGCCCGTTCTTCGACCACAATGCCACACCTTTCTGCCGGTAAGCATATTGCAAGGCGCTGAGCCGGAAGGCGGCCACGCTGTCTTCCATCATCCCCTCGGTGCCGGCGACATATGCCCGCCGCTCGCGCACCTGTTCCGCCACCACTTCGTCCAGCTGCCGGATGTTCTGCACGATCTCCTGCTGCCTGGGCTGTCCCTTTTTCCGGCCGCAGGCCGCCACCGCCATTACCAGCAATAATAACCAGCCTGTATTGAAGTAACGCATTCCCTTTTTCCGCTGTTTTGTGTAAAGCTAATCTAACATAAAAAGCAAACTCCGTGGTGTAATTAACGTGTTATTAGCAATAAAATCTCTGTATAAAAATGAAATATGAATTGAAAATAACCGCAATACTGCTGATTTCCCCTGCAAAAAACAGGCCGCCCCTACAACCAGGACGGCCCGTTCAATATTAAAATGGCCGGTTTATCTCCTCAATGCATCGCAGGGCTGATCCGCAGGTACACCTGCGCGCTGAGCGGGTTTTTCCCATAGATGCCGTACAATGCTTTGGCCTGCACATTCACCGTGCCCTGGGCGCCCGCTGCCAGGGTCGTTTTCCAAACGGTGGCGAGCGTTCTTGCGTACCCTAACGTAAACGCATGTACGTTAAATTTTGCTTCTCCCAGCTGGTCTTCCAGCTGCAGCTCATGCGTGCTTTTTTCCA
>JBQCFV010000198.1:0-3049 GCA_051958695.1 Chitinophaga sp.
TGATCGTAATGCCCGGTGCCGATCGACAAATTATCCGTCTTTTCCAGCATAACCTGCTCGAACAACAGGCTGGCATTCGGTTTCAGCTGCCCGTCCGCAAACCCGCCGGCTGCGGGCTGCCTGTAATCCTGCGGCGTGGGAATATTCAGCAAACGTACGCCCTGCTCCCGCCCTTCCACTACCACATCGCGGAAAGAAACGGCATGCGGGAAAAACATGTGATCGCCGCTTTTCAT
Source organism: Chitinophaga sp. (assembly GCA_051958695.1). Taxonomy (GTDB): domain Bacteria; phylum Bacteroidota; class Bacteroidia; order Chitinophagales; family Chitinophagaceae; genus Chitinophaga. The sequence goes on from JBQCFV010000198.1 coordinate 237, forward strand.
TTTTGAGAACGAAGGCAGGCGCATCAGCCAGCAGGCGCCTTTTGAGGAAGGTAAATTGCCGTAGTCGATCACGAGCCCCTCCACGCGGAGGGTACGGCCGAACCCGATCGGGTAATTGTAGGTGAAATCCGCCGGGTTAAATTCCAGCACCGCCGTGTCGCCCGCTGATGCGGGGATGTAGCGGCAATTGCGGATGTAGATCGCACCGTCCCACTTTGCGCCGAAATCGCGCCGGAACGATATAAAGTTGCGGCTCCATACCGTCGTGTTCTCGAGGAACAGGTCGCCGCCACCGGTAACGGTCAGGCCTTTGTGCCCGATGGAAGAATCTTTGATGTGCAGGTGCCAGCAGTGAAAGTGAACGTCCACACGGTTCAGCGCGCACTGGTCGATATAAAAGTGTTTGTTGAGATTGGTGCCAAACACGCCCCAGTGCGCCGGCCCGCCTTCCGCCGTTACGCGGATAAAACGCGCCTTGAGCGTTCGGTTGCAGGAAAGGCCGTAAGTGCCTGCCGGTATATCGTTCGCGGTGCCGGCGCGGTTTTGTTCCCAGGGTATTAGCCGGATGTCCTGCAAGGTGACGTCGTATACTTTCGTCATGGAGTAAAAGCCGCTTCTAGGGTTCATCGCCACGTCCTTCATGCCCGGCTCCAGCCCTACCCATTGCTGCCGCACGATGGTACGGCTGCGCATGATATTGATGCCGCAGCGCCAGTAGCCTTCGTATTTGGTGCCGTTCACTTTGCCGGGGCTGTCGCCCGACATATAAAACGTACCGCCTTCCACCACGAGATAATGATCTTCGCAGGGTATCGCGTACAGGCTTGTATAATCTTTGAACGACCAGGCGATGTCGCCGATCATGCGGCCGGGCTCTTCAACTTAGAAAAAATCTTCCCGCGCCCATGACTGCCCCGTAAAGCGTTCGCCTGCTCTCAGCCCGATGCGGTCTTTTTCGTCCGCTATAAACACAAGACAATTACTGTATGGCGCCATTGCCGGCAACAGCTTCACGCTGGGCTGCAGGTCTTTCAGCAGCTGCGCTTTCGCCGCCGCGTCCAGCTGTATCTGCCGTGGTTCCTGCCTGCTTTTTATGTCGAAGCGCGCGGCTTTGCGGTCATTGTAACGTTCGTCGATGTGAAATACGGTCTGACCCCAATACGCGTTCGTGAATACGGGGATGCCCGTTGTGTGTTTGATCCAGAACTCGCCATGGTGGTTGATCACGGGAAGACCGTGCTCGTTGGCGAACCCGTGCGCAGCTTTGATCTGCACGCCGTCGTCGTTTTTGCCGTCGCATACGGCGCCGAACATTTTGTAGTTTACAAAAGTGTCCGGTAATATCGTGTAACCGTTTTCGTTAGTGTAGCGGTAAGTGGCCGCACCGCCGTCTCCCGGGGCAAAATAACCTGCCGTTTGCGCCAGCGTGCCATCCGCGGGCTTTTTGGCGGATTGCATGCTTTGTACGTCAGGATAGAGTACATGACCGGCGTTGCTTTTAACCGTTGGAGCGCCTGTTACGGCGGCGGGAAAGCCTGCGGCCAGCGTTACTCCCAGGGCGTTCAGCATTTGTCGTCTTTTCATAAGTGAAATTTTCTGCAAGGTCCGACAGGTCAATAGCGATATAAAAATGCAGCCAACGGCAACCTTTCGGCCGCCATTGGCGCTTTCCTGTCAGAAAAATTTATTTTTCCGTCAATAAGAGTAGAGTGTCATGCGGCCCTGCAGAAGATTACCCTTTTAAGTCATCTCCATGTCAACTAAAGAGTAGCATCCAATGCAAGATGATTATCTGCGGTGTTTCCCGTTCTCTTCATGCCAATAAAGAGTAGTACGCCATGCAGAATGACTATCTCCGGCGTTTCTCCGCCCGCTTCATCATGGTTTCCAGCGTTACCGGTGCGCCTTTTTTTCTTTTGCTTTCATCCGCGGCTTCCATGAAAGCCAGTATTTCGAGCGTTTCCGCTTCCGGCACGGGCGGTTTGCCTGTTCTGAAAAATTCCGCGATCTGCACTACCAGCGGTACATATCCTTTAAACGGCCCGAGCGTTGCCACGCCTTTCTCGCCGTATACGGTGCCGCCGTACTCCGACTTGCCGTAGCGCGTGCCGCGGAAAGTGCCGATCCGCCCGTCTTCCCAGGTGCCCACGATCACGTCCGTATCATCCGTGTGCGTGCGGGTACCGGATCTGCAGCCGGGGCCCATTACGGTAAAGAGCGTTTCCACACCGTGAATGCCGTACCAGAAAATATCAGGATGCGTTTTTTCGAGATGACAGGGACTGAAGGTATCCGCGCCAAGCACCTTTCCAACCGAGCCGTGCACCACGGCCTGCGCCGATTCCATGTAACGGAGGGACGATGCCGAGAATACCGGCGCGTTGTACTGCCGTGCGGCGTCAAAGATAGCCATGCCTTCCGCCAGCGAGGCCGCGAGCGGTTTGTCGATGAACACTTTTTTACCGGCCTTCAGCGCGGGCAATGCCTGCCGCAGATGCGGGCGCCCGTCGTTGGATTCCACCATCACTACGTCCACTTTCGCTACCAGCGCGTCGATGGAATCGACCATTTCAACGCCGAGCTTTTTCAGTCCGTCCACAAAGCCGGGCAAACGTTTGATGTTGTTCTCTATATCAGGACTGGCCTCGGCGAAAGCGGCCGTTACTTTAAAACCTTCCAGGCCCGCTACCGGCGTGGGGCTGTTAAAGCTTTTGGCGAAGGCTACCGCATGCGAGGTATCGCAACCGATGATACCGATGCGTACCGGGCCGGCGGAGGCGGCGAAAGCGTTGAAAGGCAGCGCGGCGGCGATA
>JBQCFV010000199.1:0-5114 GCA_051958695.1 Chitinophaga sp.
TTATGAAAAAGCTCCTTATACTACTGTTACTGTTCTCCAATGCAGCCATGGCGCAACAACCTATGCAGCTATGGTACAAGCAGCCCGCCGGCAGGTGGGAAGAAGCACTGCCCGTTGGCAACGGCCGCATGGGCGCCATGATATATGGCCGTACAGGGAATGAGATACTGCAGGTGAACGAAGAAAGCGTTTGGGCCGGCGTGAAGTTCAACGACGCCAATCCCAATGCCTACAAAGTGCTGGATACGATCCGCCGGCTCCTGTTCGAAGGCAAAAATGAAGATGCGCTCACCATCGCGCAGGCCAACTTCCTCGCGGTAGACGCGGAAAACTCCACCAAAACGGCGCGCGCTTTCCGTTCTTACCAAACGCTGATGAATGTGAACATTCATTACGGTTTTGATTCGTACGATGCCTACAAACGCAGTCTCGACCTGAACACCGGCATCGCCGCAACCGATTTTACGGTGGATGGGGTGGAATACAAACAGGAAGTGCTTGCTTCCGCGCCGGACAACGTGATCGTGGTGCATATTTCCGCATCAAAGCCCGGCGCCATCACCGCATCGTTCAGCCTCGACCGGCCAAATCCCCGCGATACCGCTACCCGTTTCGCCGATTGCAAAGTGACTGCTTCCGGTACCAGCCAGCTGGTGTTGAACGGGCAGATCAACGATAAGAACGGAAGGGAAGACCGCGGCCCTGAAGGTCTGCATATGAAATTCGCGGGCATGCTGCAAGTGTCCAATTCAGGCGGAACGAGAAAAGTGAGCGGGCAGGAGATACAGGTGAAAAACGCCAACTCGGTGACCCTGTACATCCAGGGCGCCACCAACTACAATTATAAAAAACAGGATTTCGAGGACCGCGTTTCCGCGCTCAGCAAATGCCGCAAGCTGCTGCAGGCCGCGGCGGTAAAACGTTACGCGGCTATTCTGGAAAGACACCTGGAAGATTTTACGCCCATTATGGAAAGGGTGAGCCTGCAGATCAACGGCGTGCATGCGGATAATATTCCTACGGACGAACGTTTGAAAAACGTACGGCAGGGAACGGAAGATCCGCACCTGATCAGTCTTTTCTTCCAGTATGGCCGCTACCTGCTCGTATCCAGCTCGCGCCCGCCCGGCGTGTTGCCCGCCAACCTGCAGGGCATCTGGAACCAGCACCTCGATGCGCCCTGGAACGCGGATTTTCATACCAATATCAACCTGCAGATGAATTACTGGCCGGCGGAAGTGACGAACCTTTCTTTCACCACGAAACCGCTGTTCGATTTCATCGATTATATCCGACCGGAAGGGCGCATCACCGCGAAAAAAATGTACAATGCCCGCGGCTGGGTGATCCATCACTGTACGGACGCATTCGGCAAAACCGGCGTGCAGAACGGCGTGGCATGGGGCACCTTCCCGATGGCGGCGAGCTGGATGTGCCTGCATTTCTGGGAGCATTTTGCTTTCACGCACGATTATGCTTTCCTGAAAAACAAAGCGTATCCCGTGATGAAGGAGCATGCGCTGTTCGTGGAGGATTATCTCGTGAAAAGTCCTGAAGGCTACGTCGTGACCTCGCCCGGCAGCTCCCCGGAGAACCGTTTTGTGCACCCGGTTACGGGCAAGCCTACCGGTCTTACTTACGGCCCTACGATGGACAACCAGATACTCCGCGAGTTCCTCGGCAAATGTATCGCCGCCGCCAAGGCGCTGCGTACGGATTCTGCAGACATCGCCCGCTGGGAAAACATCATCGCGCAGCTGCCGCCTACCAAAACGGGTAAGGATGGCCGCATATTGGAATGGATGCAGGAATACGAGGAAGTGGAGCCCGGTCACCGGCATATTTCGCATCTGTTCGGCCTGCATCCCGGCACGCAGATCACGGAGCAAACGCCGTCTTTATACGAAGGCGCGTTGCGCACGCTCACCGGCCGTCTCGCCAAAGGCGGCGGCCACACGGGCTGGAGCCGCGCATGGATCATCAACTTTTACGCGCGCCTCAAACAGGGCGACAGCGTAAGAAATCATTTGCAGGCGCTTTTCGCAAAATCCACCCTGCCCAATCTTTTTGACAACCATCCTCCGTTCCAGATAGACGGTAACTTTGGCGGCACCGCGGGCATTGCAGAGGCGCTGCTGCAAAGTCACGGCGATTATGTGGAGCTGCTGCCCGCAGTACCCGCGGCATGGACTTCGGGACAAGTGAAAGGGCTTTGCGCGCGCGGCGGTTTTGAGGTGGACATCGCCTGGACGGACGGCAAACTTTCCGGCGTGACGGTGCGCTCCACCACCGGGCGCAACCTGGTGCTGAAATACCGGCAGCACCTGCTGCCGCTCAGTATTGAAAGAGGGAAAGAGATCGTAGTGCCCGTGGAACAATTATTATAAAACCGAATCAACATATGAGATCACTGAAATGTTTGTTGTGGCTGCTTTTGCCGTTCACCGCTGCGGCGCAGCAGTACAAACCCACCTGGGAATCGCTGGACAGCCGGCCCGTTCCCGCATGGTTCGAGAACGCCAAGTTCGGGATATTCATCCACTGGGGCGTTTATTCCGTGCCCGCCTGGGCGCCGAAAGGCGTGTATTCCGAATGGTACCAGTATTGGCTGCAATCCAAGCAGGTGCACGGGAATAACAACCCCAAACCTACCGCCGTGTACGACCATCACGCGAAAGTGTACGGCGCGGATTTTTCCTATTACAAATTCGCCGACCTGTTCAAAGCCGAAGATTTTGACCCGGACGCCTGGGCAAAACTCTTTGAAAGGTCAGGCGCCAAATACATCGTGCTTACTTCCAAACATCACGACGGCTTTGCCCTCTGGCCAAGCAAGGAAGCCACCAAAGCTTTTGGTACGCCCTGGAACGCGATGGACGCGGGCGCCAAACGCGACCTGCTGGGCGATCTCACCGAAGCCGTGCGCAAAACGCCGGTGAAGATGGGCTTTTATTATTCCCTGTACGAATGGTACAACCCGCTGTATAAAAACAAACAGTACAAAGCATACGTGAACGAACATATGATCCCGCAGCTGAAAGACCTGGTGAACCGCTACAAGCCTGACATCATCTGGCCTGACGGTGAATGGGAGCAGTCGGACACCTTGTGGCAAAGCCGCGAGTTCCTCACCTGGCTGTACAACGAATCGCCGGTAAAAGACAAGATCGCGGTGAACGACCGCTGGGGCAAAGGCATCCGTAAAAAACACGGCGGCTATTATACCACGGAATATGAAGTAGGCGCAAAGTTCGCACGGCCCTGGGAAGAATGCCGCGGCATGGGCTTCTCGTTCGGCTACAACCGCAACGAGGATGTGGAGGATTACAACAGCGCGCAGTCGCTCATATACCTGCTGCTCGACATTGTGAGCAACGGCGGCAACCTGCTGCTGGACATCGGGCCGGACGCGCACGGGAAAATACCGCCCATCATGCAGGAACGCCTGCTGCAGATCGGCAAATGGCTGGACGTGAACGGCGAAGCCATTTACAATACCCGCGCCTGGAAAACGCATGTGCAATGGTCTGAAGGCCGCCAGGACTGGAAACCGCCGCACGGCCTCGTAAGCGGGGAAGTGATGCTGAAGCAGACAGTGAATCCCGATCCCGGCTACGCCCGCAAAGAGCTTTTCTTTACGGTGAACGGCGACAATATTTACGCCATCGCGCCGGTGCTTCCCGAAGGAAAATTGCTTATCAAAGGCGTTACGCCTTCCGCTGGAACCAAAGTGCAATTGCTGGGCCTCAAAAAAGACCTGCCCTTCAAAAAAGTAAATGGCGGTATAGAGGTAACGGTACCGAAGCTGAGCGTGAAGGAAACGCCCTGCGAGCATGCTTTCGCCTTCAGGATCACCAAAGCGGGATGATTGATTGTGAACGGATTGGACCGGCAGGAGGAGAACCGTTTCCCTGCCGGTCTTTTTTATGCCAATATTTTTAACTGTTGATTTAACAATTAAAAATAGTTTGCTATCTTGACACACTATTGAATTTTCACGTTATTCTCATATCAAATGGAACATAAACTGCTTAACCTGGATTACTTCGTTTTTGCCATCTATTTCGTGATAGTGGCGGGCTATGGTTATTATATCTATAACCGCAAGAAAAGAGCCGCCGCCGACACGAAAGACTTTTTCCTTGCGGAGGGTTCCCTTACCTGGTGGGCTATCGGCGCATCGCTGATCGCTTCTAACATTTCCGCGGAGCAGTTTATCGGCATGAGCGGTTCCGGTTTTAAAATGGGCCTTGCCATCAGCACCTATGAATGGATGGCGGCCGCCACGCTGCTGGTAGTAGCGATATTTTTCCTGCCCATCTACCTGAAGAACAAGATCTATACCATGCCGCAGTTCCTGCTGCAGCGTTACGATTCCCGCGTGAGCACGGTGATGGCCGTGTTCTGGCTGCTCCTGTACGTGTTCGTGAACCTCACGTCCATCCTATATCTCGGGGCACTGGCCGTGTCTACCATTTCCGGCTTCAGCTTCACCGCGTGTATGATCGGGCTGGCGGTGTTCGCCGTGATCATCACATTGGGCGGTATGAAAGTGATCGGGTTTACGGACGTGATCCAGGTGTTTTTCCTCATCCTCGGCGGGCTTGCCACTACCTACCTCGCGCTGAACCTCGTATCGCAGCATGTTGGCGACGGCGGCAACGGGTATTCGATAAACGGGATGATGGAAGGTTTGGGGCTGTTAAGACAAAAAGCGCCGGAACATTTTCACATGATATTCGACAAAAGCAATCCCAATTACCTGGAGCTGCCCGGTCTCGCCGTTCTGATCGGCGGTATGTGGATCGTGAACCTGAACTACTGGGGCTGCAACCAATATATCACGCAACGCGCGCTGGGCGCCGATCTCAAGACCGCGCGCAACGGTTTGTTATTTGCGGGTTTCCTGAAATTGCTGATGCCCATTATCGTGGTGCTGCCCGGTATCGCTACGTATGTGTTGTGGAAGAACGGCATGTTCCAGGAAGAAATGCAGGGAGTGGTAGACGGTGTGAAGACGGTAAAACCCGACCTTGCTTATCCCATCCTGCTCAACCTGCTGCCCGCGGGTCTGAAGGGCCTGTCATTCGCGGCGCTCACCGCCGCCATCGTGG
>JBQCFV010000200.1:0-5261 GCA_051958695.1 Chitinophaga sp.
CCACGCGTTTCATATTGGCGAGCGCATCGTAGAAGGTAGGCGCGGGCGAGGCTTTGATGGCCCTGTTATCCAGCTTTTCGATGGATACCGGCGATTCGAGGATGCTTTGGGCGGTACGGCTGGCGGACACCACTACTTCCTGCCCCATTATTTCGGTGGTGGATAGCTGGATGTTCACCGCGGAGGACGCATCGGTGACGGTCACTTCCTGCGTCGAAAAGCCAACATAGCTGAATACGAGCGTGAGCGGGAGGGAATGCGTGGTCCTGACGGTAAACTCGCCGTCGTTATTGGTAACGGCGCCCGTACTGGTGCCTTTTACAGACACCGATACGCCCGGCATAGCCAGGCTGGTGGACGAATTGACAACGGTTCCGGTGATGGTGTGTTGGGTCTGACCAAGGGTTATATGTCCAAGCAGGAGGAGCACTACAATCAGCCAGCAATGCTTTTGTCGAGTTAATTTCATAAAGCGAGGATTTAGTGAATGGATCGGCGGTCTGATACTGAAATAGAATAGTTGATTAGGATTAAAAACGCTAATGGGTACTCCGGTTATTGATCTGTTGTATTATACAGAGAAGTTAAGGATTTTTTGGATCACCAGCAATTTTTCCGTTGGAGAACAGGGTGTCGCTTGATATGTTGAGCGGGTTGTAAATCAGGGGGTTGGGGTAGGAGGAAACGTGTGTCCGTCCGGGGTAAGCCGGTGCGGCGCGCGGTATGCTGCATCGTATATAGCAAACGGAAGCCGGTCAGGCCTGATCCAGGAAATCTGCCAGTATCCGCCCGATCTTTTCAAACTCGATCAGGAAGCCGTCATGGCCGTAAGGGGAATCGATCTCGTGATAAAGACAATTGCGCATATGTTCCGCCAGCAGCATCTGCTCTTCGGGCGGGCAAAGAATATCGCTGGTGATGCCGATCAGCAGGGTTTTTTGGTCGATCTGCCGCAGGGTAGTGGACACGTCCGCATGCCGCCCCCGCGCGATATTGTGGCTGTCCATCGCTTTGGTAAGCAGCCAGTAGCTTTGCGCGTTGAAACGTTTCACCAGCTTCTCGCCCTGGTATTCAATATAGGAAGACGCCCTGAAGTGGTCCGTCTTTTCCTTGTCGGGATCGGTTTGCGTGGCCATAAAGGTCCGGTAGTTGCGGTAGGTGAGCATCCCGATGGCCCTGGCGGCTTTCAGCCCGGCGGCGCCCGCGTCCCTGCGCGGTTCTTCCCAGCTGCTGTCTGCCTCAATGGCCAGCCTCTGCGAAGTATGCACCCCGATGCCCCAGGCGCTTTCGGCTGCGCCCGTGCACAACAGGAACAGCCTGCCGATGCGTTCGGGCTCCATCAGCGACCATGCCAGCACCTGGTAACCGCCACTGGAACCGCCTGCCAGCAGGCGGATATGATCGATGTTCAGGTGTTTGCGAAGTAAAATATGCGCATGCACGATGTCGCGGATGGTCACCTGCGGAAAATCGCGGTAATAACGCTGCGCGCCGTAGCTGGCGCTTTCTTCGTTCAGCTCGGCAGTGCTGAGCTCGGGCAGCAGCTCGCTAAGCACCGCGCCTTTTTTCCTGGCGGGGTAAGCGGCCGAACGGTTGACGGACAGCGGGCCGGAGCTGCCATAGCAGGAGCCGATGATATTGGCGCAAACGATAAAATACTTCGAGGGGTCCATCACACGGCCTTCGCCTACGAGGCCTTTCCACCAGTCCGCCGCGTCGGAGTTCGCGGTAAGGGCATGGCATATCCAGATCACGTTATCCGCATGTTTATTGAGGGTGCCGTAAGTATGAAAGGCGATTTCGATGCCGGGCAACACTTCCCCGGATTCCAGTGTAAATGGCTGGCGGCTATGATAGATCTGTACTGACAACTCGTCTCCTGTATTTTCGCAAACTTACAAAAGCCCCCCCGATTTTCCTATCCGCTTTTACGAACGCCATTTGTCACTTCACGGTTATTACATGTAAAGAATTATCTTTGTTTGTCACCTTTACTGCTAATTTTGTAAAAATTTCAGCATCATTTATGAAGATCGCTTTAAAACGCATAGACGACGGATTTAACATGGAAGCGGTGGACGAACAGGGCCACACGGTATTGATGGATTCCTCCGTGGAGAACGGCGGAAAAAATAACGGCGTGCGCCCGATGCAGATGCTGCTGATGGGCCTGGGCGGCTGCTCCGCCATCGATGTGGTAATGATCCTGAAAAAACAGCGGCAGGAGATCACCGATTTCCGCATTGAGATCGAAGCCGAACGTGAAAAGGGCAAGGAGCCCTCCCTTTGGGAAAAGGCGCACATCATCTTTTATCTTAGCGGCAGGATCGATGCGGACAAAGCGGCCCGCGCCGTGGAGCTGTCCATGAACAAATACTGCTCCGTTGCCGAAACCCTTCGCCAGGGCAACACCGCGCTTACCTGGGAAATTAAACTGAACGCCTGACAGCAAGCATAAGCATACAATGAAGAAAAGAGAGAACAAACCAACCTGGCATGCGGAAACGCAGGCCATCCGTATACAATCTGAAAGGACCGCGCACATGGAACATAGCGGCCCGCTTTATCTCACTTCCAGTTTCTGCTACGACGATTCGGAATCCATGCGCGCGGCATTTGCCGACGAAACGGACGCATTTATTTACAGCCGTTTCAGCAACCCGACGGTAGAAGAGTTCACCGACCGCATGCGCGCGCTGGAAGGCGCCGAAGCCGGCTTTGCCACCGCATCGGGCATGAGCGCCGTTTTCGCCAGCTTTATGGCTTTTCACAAAACGGGCGATCACCTCATCAGCTCGTCTTCCATTTTTGGCTCCACCCATACCGTTATCACGAAATTCCTGCCCAAATGGGGGATAGATCATAGTTATTTTGACCTCACCCGGCCGGAAACCGTCGAAGCGCTCATCAGGCCCAACACGCGGATGATCTTCGTGGAAACGCCTTCCAACCCCGGGCTCGACCTGGTAGACCTGGAAACGCTGGCGCGGATCGCGAAAAAACATAACATACTGCTCAATGTGGACAACTGCTTCGCCACCCCGGCGCTGCAAAATCCCATCGCGCTGGGCGCCGACCTGGTAACGCACTCCGCCACCAAATGGATCGACGGGCAGGGCAGGGTATTGGGCGGCATCGTGTTAGGCCGCAAGGAGCTGGTGGACGAAGTGTACGCGTTCTGCCGCAGCACCGGCCCCAGCATGAGCCCTTTTAATGCATGGGTGCTGAGCCGCAGCCTTGAAACGCTGCATGTGCGCATGGAACGTCATTCCGCCAGCGCGCTGAAGCTCGCGCAGGCGCTGGAATCCAATACAAACCTGGAATGGGTGAAATACCCCTTCCTCCCCAGCCACCCGCAATATGCCATCGCCACCAAACAAATGACGGCTGGCGGCGGCATCGTTTGTTTCGAGCTGAAAGGCGGGCTGGAAAGAGGCCGCCGTTTCCTGGACAAGCTGGAGCTGCTGAGCCTCACGGCCAACCTGGGCGACAGCCGCAGCATCGCGTCGCACCCGGCGAGCACGACGCACGGCAAGCTGAGCGAGGCCGAAAGGTTGAAGGTGGGCATCACGCCCGGGCTGATCCGTATTTCGGTAGGGCTCGAGCATGTGGACGATATTATCCAGGATATTCAACAGGCATTGGAAAATTCACGTTCATGAGGTGTTAGCTCCTCACCGTGCATAACAACAGTATCAGGGGGTTAACGCCTCACTTCCCGGCATAATCTTTAAGAAGTGATGCAGGTTAATTGCGAAGAATACCTTAATTTTCTTCCCGGTTACCCTGTTTCACTTTTTTAATTTACGCATATGCGTTTTGTACTCGCGTTGATCCTTACTATCATACTTGGTTACATCCTTGGGCTCTTCCTCGACTGGTGGAGCATAGCGCTCGCAGCATTTATCGTGGCCCTTTTCTGGCGGCAATCGCCCGGCCGGGCATTCGGCAGCGGTTTCCTGGCGGTCTTCCTGTTCTGGGGCGGACTGGCGTTGATAATCGACGTACGCAACGAACACATTCTTTCCACCCGCATGAGCGAGCTGATCCTCAAAACCAGCCTGCCGGCAGTCATGATCCTTATCACCGGCATCATCGGCGGGCTCGTCGGCGGCGTCAGCGCGCTTTCCGCCAGCATTCTGCGGCCTGTAGGGAAAACGCGCCAGCCGGCATAACCCGCGCTTGCCGGTTGTTCCAGGTCACTGCCAGCCGGTTTCCACCCAAAAGCGGATCAATGCTGCATCCAATTCCCGCTCAAGACAAGTACCCGGCGGCAAAACAGTATCCTACCACCACTGTTAAAATTGCCCTAAAACAGCCGGGAGAGCATTTACCGTGTACGGGTATCCGTTACATTTGATATATGACGAGATTTCTACCCTTATCTATTGCACTCCTGTTTGCCATCCCCGCACATGCCTCGCTCATCAAAGGTACCGTCACCGGCAGCAAAGGCGAGCCGCTGCCTTTCGCCACCGTGATGATCAAAGGCACCACGCACGGCACCACCGCCAACGCCGAAGGCGTTTACCAGCTCGACATCCCCGAGGGCACCCACGTGATCGTTTGCCAGTACATGGGCTACCGCAAGGTGGAAAAAACCGTGCAGACCACCGGCGCCCCGCAGACGCTGGATTTTGTGCTGCAGCCCGTGAGCCTGCAGATCAAAGAAGTAGTAGTGAAGTCGGGCGGGGAAGATCCTGCGTACGCCATCATCCGCCAGGCCATCAAAAAACGTTCGTTCTACCAGTCGCAAGTAAAAAATTTCACCGTCGATTCTTATATAAAAATGCTCGCAAAACTGCGCAAGATGCCCAAACGCATCCTCGGCCAGAAGATCGACCCCACGGACGTCGGCGTGGATTCTACGGGCAAAGGCATCGTGTCGCTTTCCGAATCCGTCACCAAAATTTCCTACCGCGAGCCGGACACCAAGCTGGAAGTTATTTCCAGCAGGCAAAGCGGGGGAGGCCTCGGTTTCAGCATTCCCACCATCATCAGTTTTTATGACAATAACGTGGAGGCCGTGGCTTCCGAACTTGGCCCGCGCGGGTTTATTTCACCCATCTCGGAAAATGCGCTGTTCTATTACAAATACCGCCTGGAAGGCACTTTTATGGACGACGGCCAGCTCGTGAACAAGATCAAAGTGATCCCGCGCCGTAAATACGAGCCCGTGTTTGCCGGGTATATTTTTATTACGGAAGACGACTGGCGCATTCATAGCACCGACCTCATGCTTACGAAGGAATACCAGCTGG
>JBQCFV010000201.1:0-2521 GCA_051958695.1 Chitinophaga sp.
CCTGAGCGCGTATATCGGCCGCGACGTATTCCATTTCCGGAACAAAGACAGGAGTTTCGAAGCAGACATTCCCTGGGGCAACAAGACAGCCACACTCCGCTGGAACCACGTTTTCAGCAAAAAACTGTTCGCCAACACCTCGCTCATCTACAACGATTATAAATTTACTTTCGGCGCGTCCAACGAAGGTTTTATGATCCGGCTGAAATCAGGTATCAAGGATTACAACGGCAAGCTGGATTTTGATTATTTCCTCACGCTGAAACATCACATCAAGTTCGGCGGCAATTATATCTATCATACCTTCACGCCCAGCTCCGTTTCCGGCGAGCAGGACACCACCGTGTTCCGCCCTGACAATGCGCTGCGCAAATACGCGCACGAAGCCGCCCTGTACATTCAGGACGACTGGGAGATCAGTTCCCGCCTGAAAGCTAACATCGGCCTGCGTTACAGCGGCTTCCGGCAGATCGGGCCGTATACCCGTTTTGTGCGGGACGCCGACGGTAACAAGCTGGACAGCACCGTGTACGGCCGCGGGCAGGAAGTGCGCAGCTATGGCGGTCCTGAACCGCGCCTGGCGCTCCGTTACGCCTGGAACTATCATGAATCCGTAAAAGCGTCCGTAGCGCGCAACAATCAATATATCCACCTCGTGAACAATGCGGGCAGCACCCTTCCGCTGGACATCTGGGTGCCCAGCACCTACCTCGTGAAACCGCAGTACAGCTGGCAATATGCGGCCGGTTACTTCCGCAATTTTTCGGACAATAGCTGGGAAGCTTCACTGGAAGCCTATTACAAAGACATGCGCAACCAGGTGGAGTACCGCGAAGGATACACGCCGTCGTTAAAGGATACGGAAGAAGAATTTGTATTCGGCAAAGGATATTCCTACGGCGCTGAACTGTTCATCCACAAAATAAAAGGCAAGCTCACCGGCTGGATCGGCTATACGCTTTCGTGGACCTGGCGGCTATTCCCAGACCTCAACGGCGGCAAACGTTTTCCCGCCAAATACGACCGCCGCCACGATCTTTCCGTGGTGGGCAGCTACGAGCACAATCCCCGGTGGACGTTTTCCGCGGTATTCCTTTTCGGTTCCGGCAACACCACGACGCTGCCCGAAAAATTCTACTTCCTCGACGGCGTGCTGATGCAGGAATACGGCGCCGTGAACGGCTACCGCATGAAACCTTATCACCGCCTCGATCTTTCCGCCGTATATACGCCAAAAAAGAAACACCCCGAACGCAGGCTCACCAGCAGCTGGGTGTTTTCCCTCTACAACGCGTACAGCAGGCTGAACCCTTATTTCATCTACTTCGATCAAACCGGCAACGTGCTGGACGGCGACCTGGAGATCAAAGCGAAACAGGTATCGCTGTTTCCCGTTATTCCTTCCGTTACCTGGAATTTTAAATTTTAGATTTTCTCTCGCCGGAGGCGGGCCGGTACTCCTGTTTCTTCTAAACGTCTTTCCCTTCACCAAAGGCGCGCAGGTATTTGTCGATGTATTCCTGCTTCTTTTTGAGTTTGTATTGCATGATAAACCGCGGATGCTCCAGCGGGATGATGCGGTCGAAGAATTTTTCCTTTTCGTTCAGCCGTTGGATAAAATCGGCGTTTTTGCCCGTGCCGAGACAATACCCGATGCTGCGGTCGATGCCGAAAGCGAGCTGTTTGCGCAGGTTTTCCAGCATAAAATCATACACGGCTTCGGTGAGCGCCTTGCTGTCGTAATAATTATAGTTCACCACTTTGCCGCCTGGCTTGTCTACCGTAAAACCGAGCGGGCTCATGGCGCCGATGTAAAAATCCCCGTAAAACGCCGTAGTGCCGCCGTATGCGGCGATCATATCGTATACGTACACACTGCTTACCTCGTAGCTCGGCGGGCCATGAAACTTGATACCGCAGGGGTCTTCCAGTCTTTTCGAATCCGTGAAAGGCACGCCGGTAAGCGCTGCGCCGAAGCGTCCCGGGTTGATGCCGATGATCATGCGCCGGGTATGGTTATCGTCGTAGAATTTTTTGTAGAATTGCCGCATCACGTTCACTACCATAGGCTGCTCCGCGAAGGGGTTCATGATGTTGATACCCTGGGGCAGCTTACCGGTATAATGAAGGTGGGTGTTAAAGTGAATGACCTTGTCCGCGAAAGTTTGCATGACTTAAAAATAACTGATATTCCATTATGCCGCGATTTGGATTTTCAATTTTATAGTGTACTTTAGGCACGATATAAACGATTCCACCTGACTACCGTTCCACGAAAAATGCGTTCCTGAACGAAATATCCCGGGTATGAAAACTGACAGGGCTTACCTGAATACACTATGGCAAAACGTTGCTGCGAACGGCGACCAGCGTTCGTTCGAAGAGCTGTTCCACCACTGCTACCGGCGGCTGGTGCGTTTTTCCGTGGAGTATGTTCAGAGCCATGAGTCCGCCGAAGAGATCGTATCCGATATGTTCCTGAAATTATGGGCGGGAAGGGAAAGCTACCTTGATGTGCAGA
>JBQCFV010000202.1:0-3045 GCA_051958695.1 Chitinophaga sp.
ACAATCATTTACGGCGTTCATAGGCAGGGAATTACGAAAATCTAACGGATCGAGATGAATGTGTTACTACGAAATTTGAAAATTGGCTTGAAACACTTGAGTGTAAAGTATTTAAATATTAAAACGCGCAGTACTGTTTCATGGAAAACAGTACTGCGCGTTCTTTCATATTATAATAAATTCTATTTAATGTTTGTTGCTTCAGCAACTAATTCCGTTTCATATTTTCCAGTTCCTGCTGCATAGCGAACATCTGGTCGCGCAAACGGGCGGCTTCCATAAAATCCAGGTCTTTGGCCGCTTTTTCCATTTCTTTCCGCACCCGCTGGATCGATTTTTCCATCTGGGGGATGCTCTGGATGGTGTTGCGGTTGAACGCCACGCCGTCGTCCGCCACCACGGCCATTTCATCATGCACGGCATACGGGTTGCTCTCATCGAAGCCGCGGATGGACAATACGGAAGTTTGTCCCATGATCTGCTCTTTTGACTTCAGCACGGTTTTCGGCACAATGCCGTGGGCTTCGTTGTATTTCCGCTGTTTCTCGCGCCGGCGGTCGGTTTCGTCGATCGTGCGCTGCATGCTTTCCGTGATCTTGTCCGCATAAAATATTACCAGCCCGTCCACAATCCGCGCCGCGCGGCCGGCCGTTTGCGTCAGCGAACGCTCGTCCCGCAAAAACCCGTCCTTGTCCGCATCCAGTATCGCCACCAGCGATACTTCCGGCAGGTCGAGCCCTTCCCTCAGCAGGTTCACCCCCACCAGCACATCTATATTACCCAGGCGCAGATCGCGGAGTATCTCTACCCTTTCCAGCGTATCCACCTCGGAGTGGATGTAGCGGCTCTTTATATTGATGCGGTGCAGGTATTTGTCCATTTCCTCTGCCATACGTTTGGTGAGGGTGGTCACCAGCACGCGGTCGCCTTTCAGCACGCGTTTGTCGATCTCGTCCAGCAGATCGTCCACCTGGTTTTTGCTCGGCCGCACTTCTATCGGCGGGTCCAGCAGGCCGGTGGGCCGTACTACCTGTTCCACCACGATGCCCTCGGTCTGCTTCAGCTCGTATTCGCCGGGGGTGGCGCTTACATATATGGTCTGGTTCAGCAGGTTCTCGAACTCGTGAAAGTTCAGCGGCCGGTTGTCCAGCGCGCTGGGCAGGCGGAAGCCGTAGTCCACCAGCGTGAGCTTGCGCGAGCGGTCGCCGCCGTACATGCCGCTTACCTGCGGGATGGTCACGTGGCTTTCGTCTATCACCAGCAGGAAATCTTTCGGGAAATAATCCAGCAGGCAGAACGGCCGTGTGCCGGGCCTCCGCCGGTCAAGAAACCGCGAATAGTTCTCGATGCCGCTGCAATAACCCAGCTCGCGGATCATCTCCACGTCATAATTAACGCGCTCGGATAAACGCTGCGCTTCGATGAGCTTGCCTTCCGCCTTGAAATACTCTACCTGCGCGGCCAGCTCGTCCTGTATCTCGTGCAATATCTGCACCATCAGGTCTTTCGGCGCCAGGTAAAGGTTTGCAGGGAAAATGGCCGCCGTGTCGAGCACGCCGATCCGTTTGCCGTTGCTGACGTCAAAACTTTCGATCTCTTCTATCTCGTCCCCAAAAAAAGTGATGCGGTACCCGTAATCGACATATGGGAGGTTGATATCAACCGTATCGCCCTGTACCCTGAAGTTGCCCCGGTTGAAATCGCCGGTAGTACGGGAATAAAGCGCGTTCACCAGCCCGTGCAGCAGCGTGTTGCGGCCGATGGTGAGCCCTTTGTGGATGCGGATGATGCCGTTCTCGAAGTCGGTCGGGTTGCCCATGCCGTAAATGCAGGACACGCTGGCTACCACGATAATGTCGCGCCGGCCGGAAAGCAGGCTGGACGTGGCTCTCAGCCGGAGCTTGTCCAGTTCTTCATTAATGGCCAGGTCTTTTTCGATATACGTATCGCTCACCGGCATATAGGCTTCCGGCTGGTAATAGTCGTAATAGCTTACAAAATATTCCACCGCGTTTTCCGGGAAAAACTGCCGGAACTCTCCGTACAGCTGCGCCACGAGGGTTTTGTTGTGCGTGAGCACCAGCGTGGGTTTCTGCGTGTTCTGGATCACGTTGGCGACGGTGAAGGTTTTACCCGAGCCGGTAACGCCCAGCAGGGTTTGGGCCAGCTCTCCGTCCTGCAGGCCTTCCGTTAGTTGCTGGATGGCTGAGGGCTGATCGCCGGCGGGTTTATATGGTGCCTGAAGCTTGAAGGGCATAATTACTGATTTTGTTTCCGGGAGAACGAATTTCGGATTTTACGGGGGAAAGAACTTGTTAAAGTTTTCTGTTCACAATTCAGATTTTCCGTCCGAAATTAGGGTACAAATTTCGACAAACCTGTTTACATGACGAAACACTTTTTCGGCCTGGCGCTGGCAGCGCTGCTGCTGGCCGGCAGCATCCGCACGCAGGCCTGGGGCCCCACCGGACATAGAGTGACCGCTGAGATAGCGTCGCTTTACCTTACCGCCAAAGCCCGGCAGGGCATCGGCAGGATCATCGGCAACGAAAGCCTCGCCATGATCGCCAACTGGCCCGACTTTATCAAGTCGGACACCACCGGGCAGTACCGGCATACTTCCAACTGGCATTATCTCGATTTCCCCGGTCATATTTCCCGCCAGGAATTTGACCGGCTGCTGGCCCAGGCCAAAGGCGAAAACCTCTACAGCCAAACGCTCGCCATGATCGCCGAACTGAGATCGCCCGCCGCTACGCCGGAGCGTAAACGTTTCGCGCTTTCCTTTCTTGTGCACATGATCGGCGATATGCATCAGCCGCTGCACGTCGGCCGCGATGAGGACATGGGCGGCAACCGGATACAGCTCAGCTGGTTCGAACGCCCCACCAACCTGCACAAGGTCTGGGACGAATACCTCGTGGACTTCCAGCAATACAGCTATACCGAATACACGAACATCCTCACCCGTATCGTAAAGTCCGCGGACGTAAAGGCCATGCAGGCCGGCGGCATTCCCGACTGGATGTACCAGTCGCATGTACT